>JAIDCC010000108.1 GCA_029056055.1 Duncaniella sp. | reverse complement strand
CAGGGCCATTTCGAGCTCTCCCTTGAATTGGTTGGTCAATCGCCATACCCGGTCGCTGAGTCCCATGCCGCGCTCCTACTTGATTTGCAATCCTTTACCTTGCATTGCGGCACATCCCCGGAGGGGATGAAATACAAAGCCCCACGAATTCATTCGTGGGGATAACGCTCTCTCTCTCAAAAACATCCCTGGAGGGGATGAATTTTGTTTCAGCCGGAAAAAGCGTGGCGTATTAGAGAGCCGTCGGGAAATTGCTTCCTACGCGTTGGGGATATTCATCCCCTTCAGGGATGTCATTGAGAATAAGGCCGTTGTCCCCACGAATGAATTCGTGGGGCTTTGCAATTCATCCCCTCCGGGAATGTTTCGCGATGCAAGGTAAAGAATTGAAAATCAGGTAGGGACGCGCCATGGCGCGTCCACGCAGGCCCACGACGTCGAATTTTCTCCACGACGCGATGCCAATTCGCCATTCAACATTTTTTGCGAAAATGTACGGACGTGCCTTCGGCACGTTTCCAATGCACCTCGACAGGGGTAATTCACAATTCTGCAACGCACGCATCGACGGTGGGGGCGCGGGAGTTGTCTCGGTGAGGCGCCCGGCCTGTCAAACGTGCCAAAGGCGCGTCCGTACATGTTCGCGATGGGTGTCTCGGTGGGGCGCCATCCAACTTCACAATAACCGGATGACATTGTGTTTATTAGAGACGCATTGCACCATGATGCAATGCGCCTCTAAAGCAGATTGTTAGCTTATCCCGGGATGTATTCCGGCAGACTTCTCAGCGTCTCACGTAGACCGCCGCGCCGAAGGGTGGGAGCGTCAGCTCCGTGTCTGCTGAAAGTTCGTCGGTCTTTCCGTTCAGCGCCTCCTTGAATACCCCTTCGGGCAGCCCGTCGGGTATGGAGAAAGTCTGCTCACGGTCGCTGAAGTTGAGCGTCACCACCACGTTGTTGTCGCCCGACGTGCGCATGTAGGCATACACAGCGTCGTCGGCGGTCGTGGTCAGATTGGTCAGCTTGCCGCTCTGCTCGCCTGTGCGCAGCGCCGGTTGGGTGTGCTTCAGGTGAGCGAGCCTCTTGATGAGGTTCGTCATTGTGGTGTCGGCCTGATTCCAGTCTATCGGGGTCTTCTCGGCAAGCGACACGCGGCCGCCCGACTTGTAGGCTATCTCCTGCCCGTTGTAGATGAGCGGCATGCCGTAGACAGTAAATTCAAGCACCGTCAGCGGCACAAGAAATTCCTTGTAGACTATGTCGCCGCTCCCTCCCTGGTCCTGAAGAACGTCGTGATTGAGGATGTAGACCATGCGCGAGCGTCCGGCATAGGGGTTCGTGATGGTGTCTTCGGGGGCCGCCGCCTCGCCCGCCGTCAGGCCCTGATTGGCAAGAAGGTCGCACGCTTCGCGCAGTCCGGCTATGTCGGCCACCGAGTCGTTGGCCAGATGCTTGAGCACCTTTTCCTGAAAATCCCAGCAATAATTGTAGTCGAAGTAGCCGTTTTTCACCAGCGACGGTCTCGACGAGTCTTCCGCCAGCCACGCTATGCGCTTCCCGTTCTTGAGTACTCTTTCCGATGTCTTGCGCCACAGTTCCGGCGACGGCCCCGAGGCGTAGTCGCATCGGTAGCCGTCGATGTCGAAGTTGTCCACCCAGTATTGCATGGCGCTCACCATCGAGTCCTGCATCTCCTCATTGTCGCGGTCGAGCTCGTAGACATCCTTCCACATTCCGTTGAACGGATGCACGAAGTCGCCCTCTTTCTTCGTATAGAAGTCGGGATGCGAAGCTACCCACACGTTGTCCATCGAGGTGTGATTACCTACCCAGTCAAACCAAATCTCCATTCCGTTGTCGTGGATGACCTTCACGAGGTCGCGCAGGTCCTGCTCCGTCCCGTTGTCGGGGTCGATTTTCTTATAGTTCTTGATAGCATAGGGGCTCGAATAAGCGCCCCAGCGCCCCGTGTCGCCGAGCTCATAGATAGGCATCAGCCACACCACGTCGACGCCTAACTCTTTCAGGCGAGGTATCTGCGCCTCAACCCCCTTCAGATTTCCCTCGGGCGAGAAGTTTCTCACAAACACTTCATAGATTACACGGTTTTCGGGGATGCGCACGTCGCCATCCTCCTTGACAGCCGTCCCGCTCACCCCGCACGAGAAGAGCGCCGCGCCCGACAGCACCGCTGCCATTACTTGTCCTGCTTTTATCGTCATTGTTTGAGTCATGTTTTTTCGAGCCGGTTCTCAAGACGTCCCGGCACGGTTAGATTTCGGTGAACTTTTCGCAGGCAAAGTTAGGGATTACTCCGCTCCCTCTTCAGTCAGTCATAACAAAATCTTAATTCCTCCACATCTAATCGTCTGATACATAGCCGGCCGCGTTTTAAGATTTCAAACCTTCGTCCTACATGTGGAGCTCCTTCTTATGGCCGAGCGTGCGCACGTAGCTGAAGAAACCCGCCACGGCTGCAAACACGATGCTGATGATGAGACACACCCCGACGGCGCTCTGCGTAGTGAGGGCGAGCGCAAACACGCAGCTCACCGTCGTAGCGCCCAGAGTCTGTCCCACGAGGCGTGCGGTGCTCTGCATACCTCCCGCGCCTCCCGAACGGTTGACGGGTGTGGCCATCACCATCACGATGTTATTTGGAGTCTGGAACATTCCAAACCCTACGCCACACACGGCCATGCGCCACGCGATGTTCCACACCTCGTGTCCACTCCCCGCCGTGAGCAGAAGCACCACGCCGGCGATGAACACACACATTCCGACGGCAGCCGTGGCCCCCGGATTGTGGCGCTCCACGTAGCGCGCCGCCAAAGGCGAAACTATCATCGTGGCAAGCGGCCACGGCGTCATCAGAAGCCCCGTCGTGATTTCAGAAAAGTGATAGCTGTTGAGATAGAGAAACGGCAGTGCAATCATGGTCACGTTTTGTGCGATAAACGAGCACACCGACGTGACGATGCTCATCGTGTACATCGAATTCTTAAACAAATCCACCGGCAGAAGCGGTTGCTTATGGTTGAACTGACGCCGCAGGTAGAACGCCCCGACCACCAGCCCCGTCGTGAGCATCACCGCGCTCAGCACGATGTCGCCCTTGCGGGTGAAATTGCCGAGCGCGTAAAAAATCAGTCCGAACACCACCATATTCTCGACCGCGCTCACCCAGTCGAAACGCTCGCTCCGCTCCTTCTTCGGATTGTCGGGCAGCAGCCGCAAACCGATGATGAAAGCTATCACCCCGAGCGGCACATTGATGAGGAAAAGCCAGTGCCACGATGCCACAGACAGAATGCCGCCCGCTATCGTCGGCCCCGCCGCCGTGGCAATCGCGATGCACATCGCGTTGAGAGCCATGCCGCGCCCGAGGATTTCGCGAGGGTAGATGAGACGCACCAGCGCAATGTTGACCCCCATCACACACGCCGCTCCTATGCCCTGAAGCGCACGCGCTATCACGAGCATCGTAAACGTCTGCGACGCCGCGCAAAGCCCCGACGAGATGGTAAACACCGTCACGCCCACCAGAAAAGTGCGCTTGTAGCTGTAGAGGTCGCCTATCGAACTCACGGGCAGCAACAGCATCGTGATGACCAGCTGATAGATGGTTATCACCCACACCGACATCGAACTGCTTATCGAAAACCTCTCGGCGAGCACCGGAAGCGCCACATTGACAAGCGTCACGTCGAGCACGGTCATCACGAGCACAATCTGCAACGCAATCACCGCGATATACTTTTTATAAGAAAAACCAATTCCGGCCATAATAAGTAAGTCTTGAAAATTAGTTTATATCAAATCTGAGTTTGCTGTGACGCATTTCCGACTTGCTCCTCAGTTATAGAGCTACGGCTATACGCCTTCGTCGTAAGTCGAAACTTCATTCACATCAAATCTCAGATTTGATATAAACTAATTTGCAAGACTTACTTAGATGAATTAATTTTTAAGCGTTAATATTCCCCGCCCCCTCTACCTATAACTCCCGCCACCCGCCATTTGTTTAGCGCCGGTCGGCGGCTACGGCGCTAAAGACTTACGGCCGGAATAACTCGTCTAAGCATTTATTTTTCTTACTTACTTATCTTTTTGTTCCATGGTTTGAATACCGAAACCCATATCAGAAAAAGGAGACCTACGCCTTGGATAAGAGCCATCCAATTGACCACCATGAGTTTTGAACCGAAGAAATCGGAGGGAAATGCTATGCACTCGTTGGCTGTGGACGATGCCTGCTCGATGATGTCAATCGACAGAGGGTGGAGTCCGAATGTGCCGATGAGGATGATGGCCACTCCAACAATCCACTTCACGGTAAGCCACCGATACTTAAAGAAACCCCACTTTGTTTTCAAACCGTAAATCACACCCGTGACGACGGCAAGCATCGCGCCCGGAATCACAAGCGCGTAGTCAATAAACAGAGCTGTCTGCTGATTGTAAAGAAAGTCAAGACTGACGACAGAGGGACGCCAATAGAGCAATGCCATCGTAAGAACGCCTATCGTCCACATCATAATGAAGAGTAGATGAAACACTTTGAGTGTCTTCATCCCTTTGGGTGAGAGCATTTTCATAATCTTAAGTATGTTTTCTAAAACTATTGTGGATTGGAATTTTTAATTAGTCTACTGTCGAAACAGGGGGAAAACTACCGGCTCGCATGTGTAAGTCTCCTCTTGAAGACAATACATCACTCAGTGAGTCATTTTGAATTGAAGTAGATTTTTTCGAGAAGTTGTTCGAGCAACTTTTTCTGCTCATCACTAATATCGGTGGTAGAGATTGCAGTCACCAGGTCTGCGATATGCTCAATTTCATTCTTGCGTTTATTGGCATAATCAGTCAGATATATAGCATTAGTCTTGGTGTCGAAACTACCTCTCTCTACATAGCCTTTCTGCTGGAGATAATTCAACGCGCGGCTGATAGCCGCCGGGTCTTTACCAAGAATCTTTGAGAGCTGCGACTGACTGAGACCATCCTGACACCAAAGCACTTTCAGTATGGTATACTGGGAGTGCTGTAAATCTATGTGATGCTCCGAAAACAATCTGTTGAGTCGCTTGACCATGACGTTCAACGCGCGATCAAGATAATAACCCAGTGTATCAATCCGAAGATTTGAAATATCATCCTTAGATTTCATGCTGCAAAGATACTAAATATTATTGACTAATCAATAATATCAACAATCTTCAATTTCTAAAAGTTCTTAAAGTCCCGCCGAATTCATAAAATCAGCCTCAATGAAAAGCGACGTCCCCCGAATTTTCAGGTCGTCTATAACTCCCGCCACCCGCCATTTGTTTAGCGCCGGTCGGCGGCTAGGGCGCAAAATTTCGATAATTTTTTGCGGGGATGGTGCTGAATTGAAAAATAATTCGTAACTTTGCCGACGCATTGGTATCTCTTTTCTCAAGAGTGAGAAACTGAATGCTTGCTTAGTTAAGTAAGTTCTAAAAATAAAACGATATATGTGAAGAAAAATTCTTGAACAATAAAACTTGTTCTTTTTGGATGCTTTATGCTTGTCACTCAGTTGTGTAGCACGGCTACACGCCTTCGTTCCGCGCACAAATCATCTCAAAAATTACTGCGTTTTATTTATTCATTTATTTTTATCACTTACTTAAAAGAAGCAAGTTGATTCGAGAGATTTAAAAGGGAACCCGGTGAGAATCCGGGACAGTACCCGCTGCTGTATGTCCTGCACCAAAGTCTTCCGCACTACGTCATTGAGACCCTTAGAGGTCTTGAGAAGGCGCGAGAGATTGGGACGAGTCAGAAGACCTGCCTTTGCCGTAAACATGATTGTGCCTACGGGACTATGGGCAGCACGGTGAGCTTTGGCGACAAAGTCTCACGCTTCTATCACGACTTTCGTCAAGAGGTTAATGCATATTTCCCGTCTGTGTACATTCAGTCAGTACGCAGACGGGAATTTTTATTCGATTAACCTACATGACTAAAAGCATGAGACATATTCTTTTCTCAGTGGTGATGGTGATGACGCTCATCGCGCCGTCTGAGATTGCAGCCCAGGCTACGGCCGACTCTCTGATTTTGCGGTTGGGCGAAGTCACCGTGACCGCGCGGCGCCCTTCGGAAGACATCATCCCGGCTCAGATTCTGGCCGGCGAAGAGCTCCGGCGCCTCAACAGCAACAGCGTGGCCGACGCGCTGCGCTATTTTTCAGGCGTGCAGGTGAAAGACTACGGTGGGGTAGGGGGCATCAAGACGGTCAACATCCGTTCGATGGGCACCAACCATACGGGCGTGGTCTACGACGGTGTCGAGCTTGGCAATGCGCAGAACGGACAGATAGACCTCGGCCAATTCTCGCTCGACAATATCGAGATGCTCTCGCTCTACAACGGTCAGAAGAGCGAAATCCTTCAACCGGCTAAAGATTTCGGTTCGGCCGGCACCATCTACATGCGCACCCGCACGCCCGTGTTTGACGAAGGCGAGACCTATCACGCGCGTGCCACGCTCCGCACAGGGTCGTTCGACCTGCTCAATCCCTCGGCGCTCGTCGAATTGCGCCTCAGCCCGACGGTCAGCGCCTCGCTGAGCGCGGAGTGGGTCAATTCGAGCGGAAAGTACAAATTCCGCTACCGTCGCGTCAATCCGGCCGGCGAACTTGCCTACGACACGACGGCCGTGCGTCAGAACGGCGACATCAACGCCACCCGCATGGAAATCAACACCCACGGCGCACTACGCTCCGGCTCGTGGGACTTCAAAGTCTACAACTACAACTCCGAGCGAGGTGTGCCCGGCGCGATAGTCAACAATGTGTGGCGCCGCGGCGAACGCATCTGGGACACCAACTCATTCGCGCAGGGGCGCTACACCGGCTACTTCGGGCGCTTTACAACGCTGAACAATTTCAAATATGCTTTCTACCGCACCCACTACGTCAACAACGACGACAAACAGGTGAAAATCGACAATCTCTACAGGCAGAAAGAAATCTACCTCTCTTCGGCGAATTCCTTCGAAGTGACCCCGTTCTGGAGCGTCTCGGCAAGCTATGACTTCATGTGGAACACACTCGACGCCGATGTCTACGGATTTGCCAAGCCCGACCGCATCTCGCAATATCTCTCGGCGGCCACGGCCTTCGATTTCGCAAGGGTCAAGATTCAGGCCAGTGCGGTGGCCACCTTTATCCACGACCGCCTCGTCGGGCAGCAGTCGCCTGCCGACAAGCATGTGGTCAGTCCCGCAGCGTTTGCCAACTTTTATCCGCTACGCAGCAAGGAATTTTCGCTCAGGGCCTTTTTCAAGCAGTCGTTCAGGATGCCGACGTTCAACGACCTCTATTATGCCGACATGGGCAATTCGAAACTCTCGCCCGAACGTGTCAGCCAATACAATCTCGGCCTTCTCTACGACCGACATTCGTCGGGGCTGCTCACCGCAGCGAGAGTCAGCGCCGACATCTATTACAACCGCGTCACCGACAAAATCGTGGCCTATCCCAAAGGGCAGCAATTTCGCTGGACCATGCTCAATCTGGGTCTTGTCGACATCCGCGGTGTCGACGTCACCGGTCTCCTCACCCTCAGCCCCTGCGGAGACCTCAGTGTGACCCTCCGCGGCCAATACACCTTTCAGCGCGCCATCGACATCACCAACCCCGCCGACAATTATTACCGCGACCAAATCCCCTACATCCCGCGCCACTCCGGCTCGGCGGTGGTCAACGCCCAATGGCGCGGGTGGGGGCTGAATTATTCCTGGATTTACGTAGGCGAGAGGTATAATCAGCAGGAAAACATCAGATACAACTACACGCAGCCGTGGTATACCTCCGACCTCTCCTTAAGCAAGGATTTCCGTCTCGGGAGGGTCAATCTCAGAGGCTTGTTAGAGGTCAACAATCTCCTCTCCCAAGACTACGACGTGATTCTCAACTATCCCATGCCCAAGCGCAATTACAGAATAACCGTGACAGTAGAAATATGAAATTCAAAATCCGACATTTTTTCTTACATTTTCTGCCGCTCCTGATGGTGACCACAAGTTGTCGTGAAGACGAACTTGTGGTGCCGACGGAGTATGACATCATCGGCGACGAAAGTCCCGGGAGCGCGGTGCGCGGTTTCTACCTTGTCAACGAGGGCAACATGGGGTCGAACAAATGCACCCTCGATTTCTATGATTATTACACGGGTCTCTATTCGCGCAACTTCTATGCCGAGAAAAATCCGAATGTGATAAAGGAGCTGGGCGACGTGGGCAACGACATCGGCATCTACGGCGGCAAGCTCTACGTCGTGGTCAACTGCTCGCACAAGGTGGAAGTGCTCGACGCCCGCACGGGGGTGAGGCTCGGGCAGGTAGACATTCCCAACTGCCGCTACGTCAGGTTTCACCGTGGCAAAGCCTACGTCAGCTCCTACGTGGGGCCTGTGCTCATCGACCCCGACGCGCCCAAGGGCGCCGTCTATGAAGTAGACACCCTCTCGCTCGCCGTGACCCGGAAGGTCTCCGTGGGTTATCAGCCCGAGGAGATGGAAATTGTCGACGACTACATGTATGTGGCCAATTCCGGAGGCTACCGCGCCCCCGACTACGACAACACCGTGTCGGTGATTCAGATGATAGATTTCAAGCAGGTGCAGCAGATACCTGTAGGCATAAACCTCCACAGGCTCAAGAAAGACCGCTATGACAAACTGTGGGTCACCTCGCGCGGCGACTACCAAAGCCGCCCCTCCCGCCTCTATGTGATGCAGAAGAAAGCGGGGTTCAATCAAATGACGGTGACCGACACCCTCCCCGTGGCTTGCTCGAACATGGCGTTCTTCGGCGACAAAATGTTCTACTATGCCACGGAATGGAACAACTTCACCGCCTCAAACACCATCACCTACGGAGTCATCGACGTGCGCACCAAGCAGGTGATTTCCGACAATTTCATCACCGACGGCACCGAGAAAGAAATCACCATCCCCTACGGCATCGCCGTGCATCCCGAGTCGGGCGACATTTTCGTCACCGATGCCAAAAACTACGTCTCATCCGGCACACTCTATTGCTTCAGCCCCGACGGGCGTAAGAAATGGAGCGTCCGCACAGGCGACATTCCCGCACACATAACATTCCTGCCAAAATGACCATGCGCTATTGTTTCATGCTGCTTGCCGCAGCCGTGCTGTCGGGGTGTACGCGCGACATCCCGATGGTCAACCTCGGCATTGACGACACATATTTCATAGCCCGGATGCAGAAGCTCGCTCTCCACCCAGCGCTGACAGGCGAGGGCTACGAATGGTATGTCGACGACCTCCTTGTGAGCCGCGACAGAGACTACATTTTTCTCGCCCGCGAGGAAGGTCTCTACCGGCTCCGGCTGGAAATCGTCGACACGGAGACCCCTTATGATTTCAGTTTCAGCGTCAGCGTGCTTCACGAAGAGATTGAATACAGCCGCTACATCTCGAAGGTCTACGAATATCGTCCCGCCCCGGGACAGTTCATCAACGAGATGCCCCGCTATGAGGAAGGCGATACCTACGAGACGATGCTGCAGAAAGCCGAGGAATCTATCTCGGGCACCAACGACGTTATGATTTCGCTCGGAGGCTACGGAGGCTATGTCACCTTCGGCTTCGACCACACCGTGGTCAATGTCAAAGGCGAAAAGGATTTCAGGATTTGGGGCAACTGTTTTTACGAGCTCACCCAACCCGACAGGAAAGGCGGGTCGGCCGAGCCGGGCATAGTCATGGTGAGCTACGACACCAATTGCAACGGCCTCCCCGACGACGAGTGGTATGAGCTCGCGGGCAGCGAATACTATTCGCCCGCCACGCGCCACGGCTATTCCATCACCTATCGGCGTCCCGACCCGGAGAGAGTGATAGAGACCGACGACCTCAACAGTCTCGACGACATCCACTACATCGGCTGGAGCGACAACACGGGGCGCGAGGGCTACATCGCCAAAAACATTTTCCACAATCAGGACTATTTCCCGAAATGGATTGACAGCGACGAAATCACGTTTTCAGGCTCACTCCTGGCCGACAATGGCGAAGACATCAGCGGCACGGGCCGATACTACGTGCTTTACAGTCTGCCGTGGGGATACGTCGACAATCACCCCAACGATTACGCAGATTTGAATTCGTTCGACATCTCTCTGGCTGTGGATGCCGCAGGCCAACCGGTCGATTTGCCGGGGGCCGATTTCATCAGGGTCTACACAGGCGTTAATCAATATTGCGGCTGGCTCGGAGAGACCTCTACCGAACTCTGCCGCGCTGCCGACCTTCATATCGAGGAAGCTTCTATTCCTCAACCTCTTTGAAAATAAATACTTACCATAATGAAAATCCGAAAAATCAATCCGCCCCTCGCGCTTCTGCTTATGGGCGTGTCGCTCACGGCCAACGCCTTCATCGTGGATTGGAACAAAATCACCCATTGGGCGGGACGCGGCGACAACCGCGCCGCGCTCGTGGTGCAGTTTGCCGACGACGGCCCCCGGAAAGCCTACGTCTGGGGCTATCGCTGGGAAGACGCTTCTCATCACCCCTCGGGCGAAGAAATATTCAGAGCCATCGCCTCCGAATGTGACGACCTCTACCTCTTCACGCAGTTCACCGGCTGGATGGGAAACACAGTGTGCGGCATAGGCTACTCCAAAGACTGCGCAGTGGCCGACCATATCGAATTTGATTTCGAAGCGGCCATGGCCGACCCCTGCATCAGTTTCAATTGGTTTTCGGCCAACGAGACTCTCGGCCAGACTTCCACTCCGGGCTGGGACACCCCCGAACTGTGTGCCGAGGCTATAGAAGACTCCAAGACCACCCACATACTCGAACACCCCATAGATGCGCGGCGGTATGGATATGCCTGCTATGACTACGACCATTGGGGCGCGTATGCCACAGACTCGTCCATGCGTTGGCAGGCGGGGTGGTATGAAGGCTATTGGAGCTACTGGGTGGGAGGCGTCGACTCCGAATCGCTCGCCTATTCCGGACTCGGTTATACGTCGCGTCAACTTTCCGACGGCTCGGTCGACGCATGGAAATTCACCTCTCTCGCCGGCGGTAACGGCGATGAGGTAGACGGCATCACCGGCGCCACCACGCCCTGGCACGAGCTCGATTACCACCATTTCGACACTTCCGGACTGACCGAAGTCGAGACCGCCTCGCGGCCTGCATTCTGCAAATACTTCCGTCTCGACGGCACGGCAGTGGCCGACATCGCTTCCGCACCGGCGGGCATCTATGTCGAGGTCTCGGCCACCTCTGTAAGAAAAATAGTAAAACAATAAAATAAAGTTACTTACCAATCACATCACGCAATGAAAAAGAAACTACTTGCCTTGCTTGCCGTGTCGGCAGGCGTGGCCGGGGCAGTGGGGCTCACCCCGCGCACCGTGCAGGGAGTGCCTTACACTCCGCGGGAATCCCGAGCAGGTGTCGCAGCCGCCTCCGACTATCCCGACGACCCCGATGATTTGGCGGTGCCTCAAGGCGACTTCACTTTCGACATGATTGAAAGCTGGAGCGGCGAAGGGGCTAACCGTGCCGCGCTCGTCATCCAGTGGAACGACCCCTCCGAAACCAACGCCCTCGTCTTCGGCTACCGTTGGGACGGCGTCGCCACGGGCGCCGACATGATTCGTGCCGTCGTAGCTGACCATCCGCAGCTCTACGGACTCATACAATACACCAACGTCTCGAGTCCCACCGACCCTCTGGGCGGTTACACCATCAACGGCTTCGGATGGGACCGCGACGGCGACGGCGACATCGCGCTCAAGGACACCAAGGACAATCAGGTCTACTATTCAGAGAACGGTCTGTTTATCCACCCCCGCGGCTACGACCCCGACAAAGGAGGCTCGTCTGATTACGACTACGACAACTGGGTGGCCGTCGATAAAGACGACTTCTGGGGTGCCGGATGGTATATCTCCTATTGGTCATACTGGGTCAAGGGGGATCAGGACAAGTCCTTCGGCTATTCAGGCTGGGGCGCGTCAGGCCGTGTGCTTGAAGACGGCTGCTGGGACGGCTGGAATTTCGCCCTCTACATGATGTCGAGCGACTGGAAGAACTTCAAGGCCGCTCCGTGCGCTATGCCCGACGACGCCGTGACCGACTTCAAGGTAGACGGCCTCTACTACAAGCTCACCAACTATCTGTCGCGCAAGGTGGCTCTCGTGGCTCCTTACGAGATGGAGGGCGAGACGCTCTCGGCCTACACCGGCAGCATATCTGTCCCCGCCTCCATCACGGTCGACGGCGAGACCTACACCGTCACCGAAATCAAAGCGAATGCCTTTGAAAACGCTGCTGTCGAGACGGTGACGATAGCTCCGTCTGTCACCAAAATCGGCGATTACGCCTTCCTCAACAGCACTCTCGCATCGCTCGAAATCGCCGAAGACGGGGCAGTGCCGTCGCTCGGCAAAGGCGTCTTCAGCGGGTGCGCCCGTTTCAACCGATTCATGCTCCCGGCCGACACCAAGGTGATACCCGACGAACTCTTCAAGGGCACCACCGTATCGGCAATCTCGCTCGAGGGCGTAGAAAGCATCGGTGAGTCGGCGTTTGAAGACTGCGCGGCTATTGTCTCCCTCGACTTCCCCGAGAGTGTCGCCGCTGTCGGCGCGAAGGCATTCAGCGGCTGCACCGGCCTCACGGAAGTGAAGGTAGCCAATACCTTCCCTCCCTACTGCGCCGACGATGCTTTCGCGCAGGGAGCTGCCGACAACGCCACGTTGAGCGTGCCCATGGGCTATTCGTCGGCCTATGCCGCCGCAGCGGGGTGGAGCGCGTTCAAGAAGCTCGACGAATTTGCCCTTGAGGTGTGCGTCGGCGACCGCTTCGTCCTCGACGGAGTGGCCTATGTAGTCGTGTCGACCGACGGTGACGACCCCACCGTAAAGGTCAGCTACCAGCGCACCGAAAACGACAAAACCGAGACTTCGGCCATTATCGCAGCCAACAAAGCAGGCTACACGGGCGCCGTTGTCGTGCCTGCGGCTGTCACCTATCAGGGCCGACAATTCCGCGTTGCCGAAATCGAGGAGAAGGCGTTCTATGGTGCGTCGGCTCTCACTTCGGTGACATTGCCCGACGGTATCACCCTCATCCCGCAGTATGCATTTCAGGATTGCGTCGCTCTCACCACGGTGACAATTCCCTCGACAGTCACCGAAATCGGAGCAAACGCCTTTGCCTATTGCGAGGCACTCACGCAGGCAGTTTTGCCCGCCGGTCTCGAATCGCTCGGCAGCCGCTGTTTCCAGAACACCGGCGTGACGGCCGTCAACCTGCCCGACTCGTTGACCGCATTGCCCGACTACTGTTTCTATGGCAGTGCGCTCGAATCTGTCACGATGGGCCCGCGGATTACTTCGATAGGCTCCAACTGTTTCCAGAATTGCAAGTCGCTTGTGTCGGCAGTGCTTCCCCCGGCCATCGAACAATTGCCCTCGAGCCTTTTCTCCAATTGCTCGGCCTTGCAGTCGGTAGCAATCCCCGAGAGTGTCACCTCCATAGGCAGCAGCGTGTTTGCCAACTGCTCGTCGCTCGACAGCATCGCCATTCCCGCCAAGGTGGCTTCGCTCGGCAGCGGCATGTTGCAGGGTTGCTCGTCGATTAAGGAAGTGGTGTTGCCCGAAGGCATCACCGCGCTTCAAAATCAGCTGTTCAGCGGTTGCACCGCGCTCGAAAAAGTCACGATGAGCCCTGAAATCACGGCCATCAATCAGAGCGCGTTTGCCAACTGTCGCGCGCTCCACACCATAGCTTACTACGGCGATACCGTCGCGTCGGTGCCCGGCGTAATCCGTCTCAGCCCCAAGACGCAGAGCATCGCTCAATATGCGTTCCAAAACTGTCAGTCAATCACCGACGTCATCCTCCCCGACGGTTTCACAACTATCGGCGGACGCGAGGTGTTCAAGAACACCGGCCTGAGCGAACTGATTATTCCCGCGTCTGTCACGTCGATGAATCAGAATTACATCTGCGGCGAAAACGAGGCGGTCACGTTCTATATGTGCTCGACGACGCCCGTCACGGTCAACCGGTTTACGTTTGCCAAGGCGAGCGGCAACTATGATTTCCCCGTCATCGTGCCCACCGGCTACGCCGACACCTATCGCGACGCTCCCAACTGGAGTTACTACACCATCAGTGCCCCCGAGGCGCAAAGCCTGTCGCTCTCAGATTTGAAATTGAGCCGCGACACTCTGTCAGGCTGTCTCGGCGTCAACTACGACATCGAGCTTCCCGAGCGTTTCGCCCGCGTCAACAACGCCATCGTTCTTGAGGGCTTCGCATCTACCGTCACTCTCACCTCCGACTCCTCCGAGCCTTTCGAGGTGGAAATCACCCCCGGTGCCGACGGCCGTTTCGCCGTAGGGATAGAGGGCTTCAAAGCTCGCCCCGGCGTGATGGCTTCCGTGGTGGCTGTCAAGGAGGATAGCACCTTCAAGTCTGATTCGGTAGAGGTCGAGGTGCCCGACTATGTGCCTTTCGCTTTCGCCGAAACTGAATACAATGCTCATTTCGACGAGCAGTTCACCCCCGAGCTGGTGTTCGACAACGACTCTCTTTCGATTGAGGCTCTCAACTTCAGTACGTCCGACAGCGAAGTGGCTTATGTCAACAAGCGCACCGGCGCCGTCAGTGTGAAACGCGTCGAAGGCGATGCTGTCATCCGCGCCTACCTCACCGAAAATCCGGAGATTTATGCCGAAATGACCGTACATGCCGCCCTGGCAAATCCTGTCGAAGGTTTCGTCCTCGGCGACGGCACGAAAAACATCACCATTTCATATCTCGACATCTACGCTCTGTGTCCCGCCGTCAGCCCCTCGAATGCCGATATCCAAAGCTACGACATCGAGATTTCCGACCACACGATTGCCACTACCTACAGTGTGACGGCCTTCCACCCCACCCGCAAATACTTTGAGCTCGTCACCCACCGTGCCGGCGAGGTCGACGTCACTTTCAAGGCGCAGGATGGAAGCGGCGCGCAGACCACATATCATTTCACCATCGCCGACTCCGACCGCAGCAAGGCCAAAGACTCCTGGCAGGACGGCACTTTCTGGCTCAACGAAGACTGGTTTGGCCACACCAACGGCTCAATCAACTACATCGAGAAGGATGGCACCGTGCGCTATCGTGCCTATGAATCGCAAAACCCCGCCGAATCGTTCGGTTGCACGTCGCAATATGCCATGATTTTCGGCGGCAAACTCTACGTCATGTCGAAGCAGGAGACCGACGGCGGCGACCCGCGTCGCGGTGGTGGCCGACTCGTGGTGGCCGATGCCCGCACGCTCGAAAAACTCGTCGGTATTGACGACATTCTCGACGGTGGCGACGGACGTGCCTGCGTAGGCGTCAACTCCGAGAAAGTCTATCTCGGCACTACGGCCGGAATTGCCGTGTTCAACCCCGAGACGCTCTCAGTCACCGGTCGTGTGGAGGGTATTGAAGCGGGCAGCAAGTATGCCAATCAGATTGGCGACATGGTGTGTGCCGGCAAATATGTTTTCGCCATCAAGCAGGCCTACGGCACTCTTGTCATCGACACCGCCACCGACAGCGTGGTCACCGTGCTCGGTCGTAACGCCGACGGCTCCGTGTTCGCGCATCCTCAGGGCGTTGCCATGACTGCCGACGGCAACGTCTGGATTGCCGCCACTGCCGCTGCCAACAATAATGCCACGACGCTCTATTGCTACGACCCCGCCGACCTCTCGCTGCTCAAATCTGTCGATATGCCCTCTCATCTCGCCATTACCTGCGGCTGGGGTTCATGGCGCTCCACCAATTTCTTTGCCGAAAAGACCGACGTGGCTCTTTGGTTTGGTTCGGGCGTCGAGGCGAGCATCGTCTCGGGCAATTCGGGCTACTACCGCTGGGATACGAAGACCGATATCAATGCCATCACGCCTGTGTTCGTGTTCCCCAACGACCTCGTCGGCAAGGACGAAAACACCCGTCAGGCTCCGTATGCCTCCGTGCGCTATGACGAGCGCAGCAATCAGCTCCTCGTGGCAGCCACTCACGGCGCTTCGTCAAACTATCGCTACACGTGGTTGCATTTCGTTGACTGCGCCAAGGGCGAAATTGCCCGTACCATACGTCTCAAAGACTATTACTGGTTCCCGGCTCTCCCCGTGTTCCCCGATAAGTTCGCTCCCGAATTCGAGGCGTTGGAAAATCTCGACCTCGACCTCACCGACCACAAAGATGGCGTGACGGTTAAGTTGGCTGTCACCGACCCCGACAATCCTGACTGCGCTATCCGCCTTTCCGTGGTGGCCGATGAGCCTGACGCCGACCCCGTCGTGGCTGCCGTCCTTGAAGGCGACACTCTCTCCGTGACGCCTCTCCGCGAGGGTAACGGTGAGATTTGGCTGCGCGCCGAGTCAAACGGCGTGGTCACCACGGTCTCGCTGCCCGTCACTGTGACCGACCGCGTCAATGGTCTCGCCGACGTCAGCGCCGACAATGCCCGCATGAGTGTCACGGGTCGTCGCTTCCATGCCCTCGGCTTCGGCGGTCACACCATGCGTGTCTTTACCGTCGGCGGACAGCTTGCCGCTGAGTTTGACGTTGTCGATGATGACTACTCTATCGACCTTCCCCTCCAGGCCGGTGTCTACATCATCTCCGATTGTCAATCAGCCCGCTCGCTGAAATGTCTCATATCACAGTAAGTTAATGGCCTGCGCCGTAGCCGCAACAGCAAATCGCTTGCAGTGCGGCGCAGGCCTTTAATTTCCCATCTCCCATGAAGAAATTTCTACTCACTCTACTGGCCGCCCTTCCCATGTGGGCGAACGCCGAGACCGACTACACCAAAGGGGTGTTTATCGTCAACGAGGATTGGTATGGTCATCAGAACTCCACGGTAAACTATCTCATGCCCGACGACCCCGACGGAAACTATTGGGAATATCGGGTGATACAGAAAGAAAATCCGGGCATCGAGCTGGGCTGCACATGCCAGTTTGGCGCCATCTGGCATGACCGCTTCTATTTCATCTCGAAGCAGGACAAAGACCCCGGAGCATCCGTGGCCGGCGGGCGTATCACCGTGGCCGATGCCAAAACCATGAAGGTGCTTTTCCAAAGTTCCCTCATCGACCCTTCGGGGGCGCAGTGCGATGGGCGCGGTTTCCTCGGCATTACGCCTCACAAGGCCTACATCTCGTCGAGCAACGGCGTATGGGTGTTCAATCTTGACACATTCGAAGTCTCGGCTATGATACCCGGCACCGACAATCCTAACGCGGGCACCGACTCTCCCAACACCGACCCCTCCGGTTCGCTCTACTTCGGGCAGAGCGGCACTATGGTCATGTCGGCCGGAAAAGTCTTTCTCGCTCATCAGCAGGCCGGTATTATCGTCATCGACCCGACGGATGATTCCGTAGCGGCCACGATTGACATGGATGTCGTGGCTCAAGGCGCGGGTGTGGGCAGCCTCGTTGTGGCTAAGGATGGTTCCGTCTGGGCGAGTGTTGCCAAAAACACCTCGGGCACAGGCGCTACGCTTCCATATCTGCTGCGCATTGACCCTGCATCGCTCTCAACGGAAGTCGTCAATCTCGAAAGCGGCATCTTCCCGCCCTCCAACTCATGGTATGCCTGGACTCCCGACACATTCTGTGCCTCGACCCTTGAGAACGTCCTCTATTGGAGCGGCGGTTCAAACAGCTGGTTCACCGGGAAATATGTCTTTAAGTTTGACGTCGATACCCGCACCGCCGCAAAAATCATCGACCTTGAAGCTGACGGCGAGAATTGGAAAATCTATGGTTGTTCGATGCGTGTCCATCCCGCGACCGACGAACTGTATGTATCGCTCTACCGCGAATTCAGCATCCCCACCTACATCACCCGCCGTTACGACCGCAACGGCGCTCTGCTTCGCGACTACAGCATGATTTCAAACTATTGGTTTCCCTCCATTCCCGTTTTCCCCGGCGATGCTGCCAACTCCGCCCTCGACTCCGTGACCACCGCTCCCGACCACCTCGAAGGCGACCTCTACAACCTCAGCGGCCTCCTCGTCAGGCCGGCCGTGGCCTACGGCGCATGGTCAGGTCTCGCCCCCGGCGTCTACATCTGGCACTCAGCCTCCGCCACCCGTAAAATTCTCATCAGATAACCCTCGGCCGCCAATAGCCGAAATATGAAAGGGAAGACATCCACGGCGCGAATGTCTTCCCTTTTTTCACCAGCCTCCCCGGTATGGGTTACGCGAGCTACTTCTCTGTCTGCAAGGGGCCGTAGAAAAACGAGGCCGTCGCCCCGCCGTCGAAATTTGCACAAATCCACCGAAAGCATTACTTTTGCGGCATGGCAAAGCATCTTCACGAGTTAATCGTCTTTTCCGATGAGTTCAGGCTAATCAATTCGCCTGCGTTCTACGACTGTGTGGTGCATCTGGTTTGCACTGCCGGGTCGGGGAGTTTTCTTTACAACGACAGGCTTTTCTCACTGTCGGCAAACGACATCGCGGTGATTTCCCGACCGCAGCTGGTGAGCCGCATACAGTCTGACGAAGATTTCAGGTGTGAATACGTCGCCGCGCCCGACAAATTCCTACACAATCTCCTGCCGGCCAACAACTATGCCATTCAGGGTTGCGTGAGTCTGTTCGACAATCCTATCATCACGGTCTCGGAGATTGATGCCCGACGGTTTAGCGCCGACCTCGCAAATATCCGCGCCAGAATCGACAACACCGATCATAAGTTTTATCAGGAGCTGATGGGGAGTCTGTTGCAGACGATGGTCTACGACCTGTTTGACTTTCATGCGAAGACCAACGACAACATACTCACCACCGACCGCGTGGGCTACATCACCCGACAGTTTTTCACCCTCATTGAGGCGGGGCGCCCGAAGACGCACAGAGACGTGGCTCACTACGCCGAGCAATTGAACGTGACGCCGAAGTATCTTTCTGACACCATCAAACGTGTCACAGGCACAAGCGTTTCCTCTCACATCAACAATGCGGCCACGGCGATTGCGTTAGCCTACCTCAAAGACGACACGATGTCTGTCTCACAGATAGCCGACGAGATGAATTTTTCGTCATTGAGCTATTTCAGCCGCTTCTGCGTGAAGCACATAGGCATGTCGCCGGTGAAGTTTCGCACCGCCGGCGCGAAAGACTGAAAAAACTATCGCCACGGAGGGCCGGGCTGCCGGCTCCGTGGCGGATGGTGACGAGGGGAGGGATTAGGTATGTGTTCGAAATTATTTAATGTATTGGGTCGTGAAGTATGCGGATGAAATTTTTCATTCGGCTGAAGGCGTTATGGGGTGCTATAACAACTGAGGCCGAATTAGAAAGTTCGCCTCAGAATTCATGAGCCAATACATTAAGTAATTTCTAACACATACTTACCGCCAACCCATGAACATCTTGACCACTTCGGGGTCGTGGTGGTCGAAGAAGAGGCTCTTGCCGGTGTCGAGTCCGGCGATTTCGGCCATATCCTCGTCGCTGAGCGTGAAGTCGAAAATGTCGAGGTTCTGCTCCATGCGCTCTGCATGCACCGACTTCGGAATGATAATCACGCCGCGCTGCGTGAGCCAGCGGAGTGCCACCTGCGCCACTGATTTGCCATACTTTTTGCCGATGGCTTCAAGCACAGGATTGGTGAAGAAGTTGTTGCGCCCTTCGGCCAGCGGGCCCCACGACATGATGCGGCAACCGAGTTCGTTCATGTATTTCTGCGCTTCAATCTGCTGGTCGAACACATGAGTTTCCACCTGATTTACCATCGGGGGAATTTCGACGTTGTTGGCCAGGTCGATGAGGTGGTCGGGATAGAAGTTGCTGACACCTATCGCGCGGAGCTTTCCCTCCTTGTAGGCCTCTTCGAGGGCGCGGTATGCCCCGTAGCGGTCGCAGAAAGGCTGGTGAAGCAGCATGAGGTCGATGTAGTCGGTGCCGAGCTTGCGCAGACTCTCGTCAATCGAAGCCTTGGCCTTCTCGTAGCCGTAATTCGAAATCCATACTTTCGACACGATGAAGAGTTCTTCGCGCGGGATGCCACTCTTGGCGATGGCGGCTCCCACACCTTCTTCGTTGTGATATGCCTGAGCCGTATCAATCATGCGGTAGCCCACCTTGAGGGCATCGCTTACACATCGTTCACATTCGGCCGGGTCTACCTGATAGACACCGTAACCGATTATCGGCATTTCTACGCCGTTGCTAAGTTTTACAGTATTCATATCTTACGTTTTTTTAGAGGATTAGAGTTATTTCTTCATGCCGAGACCCTCGAGCCAACGCTCCACACTCTTCTGCGCGGCGGTCTGATTTTCCTGCGCCACCGTGCCCTGCACGGCGAGTCCTTTGCCGGTCAGAGTGTTTGCTCCTTCGCAGGCTGAGGCAATCTTACGGTCGGTTCCACCCATACCGCTGCCCTCATGCGTGATGAAAGGTATCACGGTCTTGCCGTTCCAGTCGTGCTTTTCGATGAACGTGTAGACACACATCGGAGGATTTCCCCACCAGTTGGGATAACCGATAAAAATGACGTCGTAGTCTTCAATCCTGACATCACCCTTCACCGCAGGACGCGCGTCTCGCTGAAGTTCCTCCTTGGCAATTTCGATACATTCGTTGTAATCGTCATGGGGATAGCCCTTTTCGGGAACGATTTCAAAAATGTCAGCCCCGGTTGCGTCGGCTATCATGTCGGCAATGATATGGGTGTTGCCTTTTTCGATGTTGCCTACATTGTAGTTCTCGCCGGTGTGCGAGAAAAACACCACAAGTTTCTTTGCATTTGAATCTGTCGTCATTTCAGTTTCGGTTTTAGTTTCGTTATTTGTTTCTTCAGTCTTGTTTGCGGCAGCCGAGCAAGAGGTCATTCCTACCAGACCACACAGCCCCGCAAGCAGCGTTTTAAAGAATTGGAATTTCATAATTCGCTCGTTTTATTTTCTCTACTGCAAAATTACTAACTAATTTCCACCCCATAGTTTCACAAATAACGCCAAAACTTTCACCATTTTACTTAAAGAACAATAATTCCGTCGGCATTATGTTATTATGACCATGTAACGTTCACGTAATTCCGTTAAAATTCAACGGAATTGTAGTCGTAGATTTGGAGTTGTCTGAACTATTCTTTATCTTTGCGGTGAAATACTAACGTATAAACTATGTTATTGAGATTTGCAGCTGAAAATATCATGTCCTTCAAGGATGCTGTTGAGTTTAACACTTTCCCGTCAAGTAAAACTCACAGTCATGAGTGGCACAAGGTAGCTTGTGGTCATGCTACGGCCTTGCGTATGAGTGCCATCTATGGTGCAAATGGTGCCGGCAAGAGCAACCTGCTGAAGTGCATATCTCTGTTAAGGTCAATCGTGGGCACCGATAAGCTCGGCGACTTATCAATTACAGATGAACTATATTTCAAACTCGACGATAATGGGAAAGCAAATCCGTCAGAACTGGCTGTGGAATTTTATGCTGATGGCCGGATTTTCTATTACCACATCGCATTCACTCGCAAGGAGATAGTTTCGGAAGAGTTCATCCTCAGTAAAAAGACAAAAGATGTAACCATCTTCAGTCGTGCCAATAATGAGGTTGAAATTTCAGCCGAATTTCTCGATTCGATGGGAAAGACGGCTTCATTGGAGGTTTTTATCGATGGGATAAACCGCCTGCTTCGTCCTGATATGACCGCGCTCTCATTCTTGGGCAAATACTATTCCAAGGAGTTGCCGATTGTCAGCGAGGCATATTATTGGATTCTGTCTTTGCAGATAGTTCTTCCTTCTATGAGTGTGCGTGAGTTGCCGCACCTGATGGATATTGATTCTGAATTTTCCAAACTTGTCAACACCATAGTGCCGGAATTAAAGACCGGCATTACCCGACTCCGGGTCAAGAAGGAACTTATCAATGAAGATGACATTCATCCCAACTCGATACTTGCAGGAGTTCTGACAGAGGCGAAACAATCTCCCGGGGTACCGGTCAACGTTCCATACCTCACGGCGCGCGAAATATCCAATGTTGTAGTTGAGGACGGAATTGCATATAAAAAGACACTTGTCGTAATCCATACAGATTCCGCCGGCAAAGAGATAGAAATGGAAATCGAGCAGGAGTCTGACGGCACCCGACGTTTAATAGAATATATGCCATTGCTTTATGCCGTACTCAAAAGCGACAAGGTCTTTATTGTCGATGAGATAGAGCGCAGCATCCATCCCATAATGATAAAGACTCTGGTGAGCAAAATATCTGAAAGCAAGGACGCAAAAGGGCAGATAATCTTCACTACTCACGAAAGCTGCCTGCTTGACCGGTCGATATTCCGTCCGGATGAGATATGGTTTGCGCAAAAGGATGTGAACCAATCCACCCAACTGTATCCCCTGAGTGACTATAACATTCATAAGACCGCCAATATCGAAAACGGCTATCTCAACGGACGTTATGGAGGAATTCCTTTTTTGTCCAATCTCACTGATTTGAAATGGTGATATGATTCAACGAAGAAAAGATTATTCAAAGAAGGCTCCTTCAAAAGAAGCAAGTAAGATTTACATAGTCTGCGAAGGTAAGGAAACGGAGAAAGGCTATTTTGAATTTTTTGAAGGATTGTCCTCCAACCTTAAGCTGATTATCATTCCACCCGAAGAAGGTACTGACCCTCTGAAATTGATGGAGCTGGCTAAAAAGCTGCTTTTGAGCGAGACGGGTAGATTTACGCTTGACTTCCGACAGCACGATGAGGTATGGTTCGCCATTGATACGGATACGTGGGAGAAGGAAGGCAAGATTCAACCTCTGAGGGATTTTTGCGCCACGCAAAATGCGATTATCGAAAAGTTTGATGAAATAAAGCCCTACAACGCATGGAATGTCACCCAAAGTAATCCGGCCTTTGAAGTATGGCTGTACTATCACTTCTACGACACCCCTCCATCAGTTGATGATGTTGAAGAGCATCCTTCGATAAAGGCATACGTCCATAATAAGATTGAAGGTGGTTTCAATTTTCAGAAAGACCCTGTCAGAATTAAGGATGCTATCAAGAACTCCGAAAAGAATTTTACCCGTCAGGAGAATGGAAATCCGGCATTGTTCTCAACCGAGCAGCACATATTGGGTCGCGAAATTCTTGGATTTGTTAGTGGCGAGATTGCTAAGCTGAGAAACAAAATGGGTTGAGTTACACCACTTGAAGTGCGGGGGAAGGAAAATACCCGGACACTGAGAAATCAATGTCCGGGTATGGAAAGTAAATCAGATAAATCGTCTTATCCCATGTAATTTCTCTTATTCCATGTAAATCTTCAAAAATCAGATAAATCGTCTTATCCCATGTAATTTCTCTTATTCCATGTAAATCTTCAAAATAGGCGCAGCCTCTTTTTTTAAAATGGTAATACGAATACTTGCACAGCCTCTATTAACCGGTAGGCGAACTTGTTTTTTATGCCTTGGATGGAGTTGGATTGGCATACCTTCAGTCCAAATAGTCGACGTAATAAAGATACTCCTCTATCTTTGTGTCCATTTTTTCATTATAGGAGCGAGACGGTCCGGACAGATTTGTTGAGAGCTATCAGTTAGCGCTGTGTCCGGATTATAGTGAGATTCGATTATTAATCCATCATAGCATCTCTCAAATGCTTCATCTGAAATAGCTGAGATTTTATTGCGAGAGCCTCCCATGTGTGAAGGGTCACATAGAATTGGAAGATTTGGAACCGTTTTTCTGAAAATTTGAACCATATTCCATAGAGGAGCATTACGGAAGTCATTCACCTCCGGGATTTTAAAGCCTCGATGTATTGCAGCAAGTCTTCTAAGGCCTCGATTATACAGTCTCTCAACCGCTCCTATCCAAAGGTCAATATCAACGCAGGCCGGATTTTTTATCAAAACCGGTATATCGTATCCACAAAGGCTATCTGCTATTTCCTGAACGGCAAACGGTGATGCAGTGGTTCTTGCACCAATCCATATAATGTCAATTCCTGCTTTGACTGCCGCCTCTGCATGAGCCGCACAACCGATTTCTGTAGCGGTAAGCATTCCTGTCTCCTGTCGGACTATTTTCATCCATTCCAAGGCTTTGTTGCCATGACCTTCAAAACCTCCGGGACGTGTTCTGGGCTTCCACACTCCGGCTCGGAATATCTTAACTCCAATAGCCTTAAGTTGCCGAGCTGTAATCAATACTTGGTCAAGGCTTTCGGCAGAGCATGGTCCGGCTATAATGACTGGTTCTGTATTTAGTGATTTTTCGAGTACTGGAAGAAAATTAGTTGTCATATCGTCTAAATTCTTACTTATAAGAGTGAAGTGAAGGTAGATAATTCACACCGTAGTATGTCATTACAATAGAAGCAAAAATAACAACAATATAAATATTGTATATCAATGGGGTATGTCTTAATCTGAATGAACGATGCAGAGGTATCGAATAGAACATTAATGTGACCAAAGCCCATGTCTCTTTCGGATCCCAAGCCCAATATCGTCCCCACGATACATTCGCCCACATTGCGCCTATGATTATGCCGATACCAAGCATATAGGTACCCGGGAGCAAAAGCTTTATTGATAGGTTTGTCAATCGTTCACGCTGCGATTTAACAGCAATGGCTGTGACAGAGACAGGGAGTGTGATCCCAAGTATGGCATACGAAATCATTATTACAGATACGTGGATGGAAAGCCACGGTGATGCAAGAACAGGCATTACCGGGGTCATTACCGGGTCTTTTAAACCGAGCCACGCTACAAGAAACAAAAATGAGACACAAATCATCACAATTCCGACTAACAGAATTGAGAATCTTCTGTAGCTGATATAGGCTGCAAAGAGAAGTATGACCACAGCAATAAACTCCATCATTTCAGATGTCGACGACAACGGGAAATGCCCGGATATGTATATCTTACACAAGAATGATAATAATGCAAGCATTCCGATAATCAATATAGTCAGACGCAGTGTGATGTCTTTGTGAAAAGTCAGTGACAACAATAGAATCAGACCTGTCAAGATTGAACATATAAAGAATAGTCCGGTAGGATTATGTCGGTTATAGAAGACCTCGGTGCCTATTGAAATTTCCGAGCGCAAATCCGGATAATCTGATGGTAACGGTAAAAATAACTTCCCATTCCAAAGGTCGAACAGCAAGGCTACTTTTTCATCGAGTTTTATGATGTCACC
>JAIDCC010000107.1 GCA_029056055.1 Duncaniella sp. | reverse complement strand
CGCTTCAGGATGGGCTTGAACCAACGACCCCCTGATTAACAGTCAGGTGCTCTAACCAACTGAGCTACTGAAGCAGGAAAAATTATGTGTTGCAACGCGGGGCGTTCCCGTTATTGCGATGCAAAATTACAATGTTTCTTTGAATTGTGCAAGAGTTTGCGTGGATTTTTTTGCTGAAAACAGTAAAAAAGTGTGATGAGAGCCAAAGTTTAGAAATTTTTTAGATAATTTCGTGGGGTGAGTAGGGAGAATGTAAGGATTTTTGACTACTTTTGTAACAGAAACACCGCGAGCCTCAAGGCGGCGGTGAGCGTCAACTGCCAAAAACTGTTATGGAAGACTATTCTTATCTGCATATAGCACTTCGTGGCGAGCAGGATGCCGTCACTACCACCCTCTATTCGTTGGGCGGAGTCGCGAACGACCCCATAGCGTGGGGCCGCGTGACCGTGGAGCCGGGAGCGGCGATGAGCCGCTTTCTGAATGCGTCGGAGTGCTACGTGATGCAGTCGATGGCCGGGAAGGGCCACTTCTTTTCATATATCACTACGACCGAGCGGGGCGATTACCGAATGATTTGCGTGCTCGTCGACGACGGATGTTCGCTGACCGGGCGCAGGCTCAACTCGATGTTCGAGCAGCTGAAACAGGTGCTCGTGGACGAGGAGCGCCTCGACGACGACGCCGTGCGTCAGGCACTGCGTCAGGCCGACGTACCCGCCGAGCCGGTGAGACTCAACTCGTGGAAAGTGCAGCCCGCGCCCGAAGGAGCGAGGCCGCAGGAAGCCGCCTACCGCACCTACATCTCGCAGAGCGACCTCGAGACCATCTTTTCGTTTCCGGCGCAACCGGAGTATGCCGACTATCGCTGCGTGCTGGTGGTGTCGGCCACGACGTCGCTCCGTCCGGGCGTGAAGATGCCGCGCATCACGGTGCCCATCCGCAAGCTCTATTCGGTGGTTTGTCCCGAAGGGGTCACGGCCTCCGACGAGCAAGTGTATGACGGCGACACCCTCACCATCACCTACGAGCGGGAGGGTTTCAACCGCCACACGGAGCAAATCACCGTGGGGCAGCCATCGGCCTACACCAAGTATGAAGGCTCGACCCTCCACATCCGCACCGCCACGCAGACGGGCATACGTTTCGTGCGCCGCGTGGGCATCAACGTGATTTCGTCGAAAGGCAAACCTGTCAGCGGCTACACGCTGACCGTCAACGGGCGTTTTCTCCCCACGGTAGAGCCCGTAATCGAGCTGACCGAGAAAGACCTTTCGGGCGAGGACGGCGTGGAAATAGCCGTGCAGTCGACCAACTTCCGCCCGCTCAAGGTGAAGAAAAGCGTGGAGGAACTTCTCGCAGCCGACGAGCTTGAGCTCGAATTGCAGCCAGTGGAGCAAGGCTTCACCCTGCGCCTCGACTTCGGCGACGGCCGCGTGTTTGAGCAGCAGATAAAACTTGAGAAAAACACCCCCGAATACACGCGCCTCCACTCGGGCTACTTCCATGGCTTCAGAGCCATGCGTCAGGTGACGGAAGACAATTCGGAAATCTACAACGTAGACGTGCGTCCCGACGCGCCCCACATCGGCGTGGGGCAGACCACGGCCGCCGGCAACGCCGGCAACAATCAGGCACCCGTCTATGAAAACGTCAGCTCGGAACAGGCACCCGAAGAGCGTCGGCCCGAGATTGACACCACCCGTCCCACCGTCGGGGGCTATGACAACGAAAGCGACGACTATGCCGATGACGACGACGAGACCCCCTCGCGCCGCCGCGGCTGGATAAAGTGGACTTCGATAGGCGTGGGCATCATTGCCGTGATAACCGCACTGGCGCTGTTCCTGCCCCGCGGCACAGAGTTTGACGTCACCCCCGCCGAGGGCACCGCCGAAGGCGCCTCGGGCGACGACGCAGCCGTAGAGCAACCCGTAGCGCCTCTCACGCCCGACGAGCAGGCCGACGTAGACTACCTCAACAACAATCCCGTCTGGAAGGTAGACGCAGTCAAATCGCCGATGGGCACCTCGCTGATGCAGGCCATAGCCGACGGCGACATCGCCGCGCTGGTCAACAACGACTACTTCGCCGTGGGCGACCGCTGCAAGAACGCCAAGGCGGCGCAGCTGGCCGACCTCGTGTGGCGCGCCAAGGGGTCGCCCAACGAGGCGAGCAACCGCTCGCGACTGCGCAAGGGCATCGTGGATGGCGAAATCAATCTCCACAAGCTCGTAGACAACGTGGCCAAGGTGCGCCCCAGCGAAAACCCCAACACCGAGCCGCGCCCCAAGAAGAACTGACCCCCGGCGACGGAAAAGTAATGAACCCAAATTCACAAGACATAAGTATGCTTAAATATAACAGAATCCTCCTCAAGCTCAGCGGCGAATCGCTCATGGGAGCGCAGGGCTACGGCATCGACACCGACCGCCTCTCGGACTACGCCACCCAGATAGCCGAACTCGTCAACAAAGGTGTGGAAGTAGCCATCGTCATCGGCGGCGGCAACATCTTCCGCGGCCTTTCGGGCGCGGCCAAAGGTTTCAACCGCGTCAAGGGCGACCAGATGGGTATGCTTGCCACGGTGATTAACTCCCTGGCCCTCTCGTCGGCACTCGAAGCCATCGGTCAGCGCGCACGCGTCTTCACGGCCATCAACATGTTTCCGATAGGCGAGCACTACTCCAACCGCCGCGCCATCGAGGCCGTTGAAAACGGCGAAGTGGCCATCATGGCGGGCGGCACGGGCAACCCCTTCTTCACCACCGACACCGGCTCTGCGCTGCGCGGCATCGAGGTGGAGGCCGACGTGATGCTCAAGGGCACACGAGTGGACGGCATCTATACCGCCGACCCCGAGAAAGACCCCACGGCAGTGAAATTCGAGCAAATCACCTACGACGAAGTGATAGCGCGCGGGCTGCGCGTGATGGACCTCACCGCTACGGCACTCTGCAAGGAAAACCACCTGCCCATCGTGGTGTTTGACATGGACACCCCCGGCAACCTGCTCAAAGTGTGCGAGGGCGAACCAATCGGCACCACCGTCTACTAAGTGAGTTCGAAAAAACGACGTTATTTTTCCTGCTCACTTACCTAATCAGAAAATATCCCTTCAAACAAATACATTCATATCAATGGAACCTTCCGACTACCTGTTGCCCGCCGAGGAGAAAATGGAACTCGCCGTGGCCTATCTCGACGAAGCCCTGGCCCACATCCGTGCCGGCAAGGCTAACCCCAAAATTCTCGACTCCATCCGTGTGAGCTACTACGGCACCAACGTGCCCGTTTCGCAGGTGGCCAACGTGGCCGTGCCCGATGCCCGCACCATCACCATCACCCCCTGGGAGAAGGCGATGTTCAAGGAAATCGAGAAAGCCATCATCAACTCGGAGCTGGGCATCATGCCCGAGAACAACGGCGAAATCATACGCCTCTCCATCCCCCCGCTCACCGAGGAACGCCGCAAATCGCTCGTGAAGCAGTCGAAGGCCGAGGCCGAGACTGCCAAGGTGTCGGTGCGCAACGCCCGCCGCGATGCTATCGACGGCCTCAAGAAAGCTGTCAAGCAAGGCATGAGCGAAGACGTCGAGAAAGACGCTGAAAACGACGTGCAGAAACTCCACGACAAGTATCTCAAGAAAATCGACGACCTCTTCGCCGCTAAGGAGAAAGAAATCCTGACCGTCTGACAGACACCCGGGGGTGAGCCACGCGACAGGCTCATCCGTCAATCCCCCCGCATGACATCCATCCACCCTGCCCCCCGACGTGAGGGTGGGGTGGTTGTCGCACCTACCCCCCTCCGACATCACCCCGCCTGACACCATGAAAACTCCCCTCCACACCCCACTGAAACAGATTCTGACCGCCGGCCTCCTCTGGCTCGGAGCGACGGCCCAAGGCGCCATGCCCGCATGGCTCGCCACCCCGCGCCACGGCGCCCTGTCAGCCCCCGCGCCCGCCGTCGCCACGGTGAGCGAAGCCGCCGAGGCCGAGCTGGCCATGCTCCCGGGCGAGCGCCCCGCGAAACTGAGGGTTGACACCGCGCTCACATCGGTCACCGGCCCTGAAGGCTTCCGCCTCGTCTCTGCCCCCGACGGCGCCCTCATCATCGAAGCGGCCACCCCGACAGGCGCGCTCTACGGAGTGTTTGCAGCCCGCCGGCTCGGCACGGCCAACATCACCGACACCATAGCCGAACGCCCCGCCTACGACCTGCGCGTGCTCAACCACTGGGACAATCTCGACGGCACCATCGAGCGCGGCTATGCCGGGCGGTCGCTCTGGCAGTGGGACTCGCTCCCGACCATCGTCTCGCCGCGCTACGCCGAGTATGCGCGCGCCAACGCCTCGGTGGGCATCAACACCGTGGTGCTCAACAACGTCAATGCCTCGCCGCGCGTGCTCTCGGCTCCCTACATCGCCAAAGTGGCCGCGCTGGCCGCGGCGATGCGCCCCTACGGCATTCGCGTGATGCTGTCGGTGAACTTCGCGTCGCCCATGGCCCTCGACTCGCTCCCCACCGCCGACCCGCTCGACCCGGCCGTCAGACAATGGTGGCACGACAAAGCCGATGAAATCTACGCCGCCATCCCCGACTTCGGCGGATTTCTCGTCAAAGCCAACTCCGAGGGACAGCCGGGCCCGATGGACTTCGGGCGCACCCATGCCGACGGCGCCAACATGCTGGCCGACGCGCTGCGCAGCCATGGCGGCAAGGTGATGTGGAGAGCCTTCGTCTACTCTCCGTCAGACGCCGACCGCGCCAAACAGGCCTTCCTCGAATTCGAACCCCTCGACGGGCGGTTTGCCCCGGAAGTGATAGTGCAGATTAAGAACGGCCCCGTCGACTTCCAGCCCCGCGAGCCTTACAGCCCTCTGTTCGGAGCTATGCCGCAGACGGCCGAAGCCGTTGAGTTTCAGGTGACGCAGGAATATCTCGGCCACGCCAATCATCTGGCGTTCCTCGCCCCGATGTGGGAGGAATTTTTCGGCTACGTCGAGCCGGAGTCGCTCACCGCAGTGGCCGGAGTGGCCAACATCGGCGACGAAGCCAACTACACCGGCCACCCCCTCGCCGAAGCCAACTGGTATGCCCTCGGACGCCTCGCGTGGGACCCCTCGCTCTCGTCGCGCCGCATAGCCGGCGAGTGGGTCGACGCCGCCCTCATCGACCCTGCCACGACCCCCGGCAACGTGCGCGACAACCTCATCGAGATGCTGCTCGGCAGCCGCGAGGCGGTCGTCGACTACATGATGCCCCTCGGCCTTCACCACATCTTTGCCTTCGGCCATCATTACGGCCCGGAGCCGTGGTGTGAGCGCGACGGCGCACGCCCCGACTGGCTTCCCACCTACTACCACCGCGCCGATTCGGCCGGAATAGGCTTCGACCGCACCGCGGCCACCGGCTCGGGCGCCACCGCGCAGTATCCCGAGCCACTGCGCAGCCGCCTCGAAGGGCGCGAGACCTGTCCCGAGGAGCTGCTGCTGTGGTTCCACCACGTGCCGTGGACCCATCGCATGAAGTCGGGGCGCACGCTCTGGGAAGAACTCGGCGCGAGCTATCAGCGCGGCCTCGACACTGTCAGAGGCTACCGCGACCGTTGGGACGAGACACGCCCGTGGATTGACCCCGAAGTGTGGGCCGACGTCGAGCGCCGTCTTGCCGTGCAGGAGCGCGACGCCGAGTGGTGGAAAGACGGCTGCCTGCTCTACTTCAGCACCTTTGCCGGCCTCCCCTGGCCGTCGACGGCCGAGCCGGCGGTCTACAGCCTCGATGCACTCCGCGAGGTGAGACTCCCCATCGACAACTACACCAATCCTTCGCACGAGATGCTCAACACCGCGCTCGGCCGCGAGCCCCGGCGGCGTTGACGTCCCGCGTTTTCGGTTTTAGTTTTTTTTTCGTAACTTTGCACGAAATCACCCGAAACACAATGAACGATGAGTGAGGAAAAGTGGACCGAAATCGAACACCTCCCCGAATGGGACGAGGAGTTCTATCATGTCTATACGGCAAAGAAGCATGGCAAATGGCTCATGCTCAAGACGCTGCGCCCTGAGCTTAAAGAGTTGCCCGAATATCGCGCCATGATAGAGAAAGAGTTTGAGGTGAGATACAATCTGGCCCACTCTCACATCATCATGATTAACGACTTCGAGGATGTGCCCGGCCTCGGGCGCTGCATCATCACCGACGACGTCTACGGCGACTCGCTCGCCAAGCTCATCCGCGAAGGCAAGGTGACCCCCGACCACGTCGAAAAGCTCACCCGCGACCTTCTCGACGCCCTCGACTACATCCAGACCAACCACTTGGTGCATCAGCCCCTGACGGCCGAACGTGTCATCTTCACCGAAAACATCGGCAATCTCAAGCTCATCGACGTAGGTTTCGACCAGAAGAACGAACTGAGCCGCGACGACACCGCCCAAGACATCCACGACTTCGGCGTGCTGCTCGAGAAAGCGCTCGAGGCGTGCCCCGACACCCCCGGAGCGCAGCGTCTTCACCGCATAGCCGCCAAGTGTATGAACCCCGACCCCGCGCGGCGCTACCCTACGGTCAACGCCCTGCGGCTGGCTCTGGCCGACCGCCACACCAACGCCCTGCTCATAGCCATCATCGTGTTTCTCGCAGCCATGGTGGCCCTGCTGCTGTGGCTCAACTCGTCGGCCCGTCCCGCGCTCCCCTCATTTTAAGATAAGTAAGTTCTAAAAATAAAACGATATATGTGAAGAAAAATTCTTGAACAGTAAAACTCGTTCTTTTTGGATGCTTTGGGCCTTTCGTTCAGGCGCATAGCTCGCTATGCTTCTTCACTCAAGCCCCAAATCATCTCAAAAATAACTTCCTTTTATCTGTTCATTTATTTTTCTCACTTACTTCGCAAGTAAGTTACAGATATGCCAGTGACCATTCAACCCGTCGCACCCACCAAGAGCGAGCTGCGCAAATACGTGAAATTTCAGATAGACCTCTACGAAGACAATCCCTACTTCGTGCCGCCGCTGATTTTCGACGAAGTCAACACGCTGCTGCCCGACGTAAACCCCGCGTTCGACTTCTGCGAGGCGCAGTCGTTCATGGCCTACCGCGCCGGCCGTCCCGCCGGGCGCATCACCGCCATAATCAATCATCAGCTCAACGAAAAGACGGGACGCCGCGAGGCCCGCTTCGGGTTTGTGGATTTCGTCGACGACCCCAAAGTGTCGGAGGCTCTCTTCGCAGCCGCCGAAGACTGGGCGCGCGCCCACGGCGCCACCGAAATCATCGGCCCGATGGGGTTTTCCGACATGGACCACGAAGGTATGCTCATCGAAGGCTTCGACGAGATGGGCACCATGGCCACAATCTACAACTATCCCTACTATCAGACCCACGTCGAGCGGCTCGGCTATGAGAAAGACACCGATTGGGTGGAGTTTCGCATCAAGGTGCCCGACAAGGTGCCCGACAAGATGACCCGCATCGCCAAAATCGTGATGCAGAAATACGGTCTGAAAATACTCAAATACACCTCGACCAAGAAAATCAAGGCCGAGTACGGCGAAGCGCTCTTCAAACTCATCAACGAAGCCTACGCGAGCCTCTACGGCTACTCCGCCCTCTCCGACCGGCAAATCAACTACTACGTCGACATGTATCTCAGCCTGGTGCGTCTCGACTACATCAGCGTCGTCGTCGACAACGACGGAAAGCTCATCGGAATAGGCATCTCCATCCCCTCGCTCTCCGAAGCGCTCCGCAAGGCCAAGGGCAAACTCTTCCCCTTCGGCTGGTGGCACCTGCTGCGCGCCATCCGCGGCAAGAACGAGGTGGTCGACCTCCTGCTCATCGCCGTCAAGCCCGAATATCAGAACCTCGGCATCAACTCGCTCTTCTTCTACGACCTGCTCAACCTCTACATCCGCGACGGCGTGAAGTGGGCCGAGAGCAATCTCGAACTCGAAGAAAACCTCCATGTGCAGAGTCAGTGGGAATACTTCGAGCGCCGTCAGCACCGCCGCCGCCGCGCCTTCCGCAAGAAACTCTAAACCGTCTTTTCCCTACCAACACTGTCAGGCCATGAAAGTGCTCCTCATCGGCGACGCCAGCAACTATCACGCCGCCCTCGGCGATGCTCTCAGAGGTCTGGGGGCCGAGGTGGTCGTGGCCTCCGACGGAAGCCGCTGGATGCAGACCGGGCGCGACATCGACATCTCGCGCCCCTTCGAGGGACGGCTCGGCGGACTGGCTCTATGGCTCAAACTGCGCTACGGATTGCGGCAGCGCCTGTCGGGCTTCGACGTCGTGTCGCTGTCGAGCGTAGGGTTCGCGCGGCAGCGCCCCGAGCGCCTCATCGCCCTCTTCGACATGCTGCGGCGCTCCAACCGCAGCGTCTTCCTGACAGCCCTCGGCACCGACACCTTCTACGTCGACGAATGCGTGCGCCCCGACTCGCTGCTCGCCTACAACGAGTGGCAGGTCTACGGCCGGCCCTCGCCTCTCGCCCTCGCGCGCCCCGACGCCCTCGCCGCGTGGCAAGCCCCCGGGCTGCGCGCTCTCTGCAGCCACATCTACCCCCGCATCGACGGCGCCACCTCCGTGCTCTACGAATATGACAAGGTACTGACACGCCACCTCGCGCCCGAACGCCACGCCTATACCGGCATCCCCGTCGACACCGTAGGACTCCGCCCTGTCGAGCTCCCCGAACGCCCCGACAAAGTGCGCCTCTTCCTGGGGCGCCACCGCGACCGCACCGTCGAAAAGGGCACCGACATCCTCGAAGCCGCCGCGCGAAGCGTAGTCGAGCGCCACCCCGACAAGGCCGAGCTGGTCATCGTGGAAAACCGCCCCTACGCCGAATACCTCACCCTTCTGAAAAGCGCCCACGTGGTGCTCGACCAAATCTACAGCTACACTCCGGCCACCAACGCCCTGCTCGCCATGGCCTACGGCCTCAACGTAGTGAGCGGAGGCGAGGAGGAATTCTACCGTTTCATCGGCGAAGACACCCTGCGCCCCATCATCAACGTGCGTCCTGACTTCGAACACGTGCGCCACACCCTCGAGCAGACCGTGCTGCGCCCCGAGCTGCTCCGCCCGCGCGGCCTCGAAAGCCGCCTCTTCGTCGAGCGCCACAACTCCTACGAGGCCGTAGGCCGACGCACCCTCGACTTCTGGCAATCGCGCCTCAACCACACCTCATTAACCTCAGCCAAACCGTCTTGAAACCCTCCGTCATAGCCATCTTCGCATCGGGCAGCGGCTCGAATGCCGAAAACATCATAGCCTACAGCCGCGCCGGGGCCGACAGCGGCCTTGAAGTGGCTCTCGTGGTATGCAATCGCCCCGACGCCCGCGTCATCGAGCGCGCCGGCCGCCTCGGCGTCCCCGTCGAGGTGCTGACCCGCGCCGAAATCAACGACCCCGCCGTCATGCTCCCCATGCTCGACGCCTGCGGAGTCGACGCCATCGTCCTCGCCGGGTTTCTGCTCATGGTGCCCGACTTCCTGCTCGCGCGCTATCCCGGGCGCATCATCAACATCCACCCCTCGCTCCTGCCCAAATTCGGAGGCAAAGGTATGTACGGGCGCCACATCCACGAAGCCGTCGTGGCCGCGGGCGAGACCGAGACAGGCATCACCATCCATCACGTCAGCAGCGAGTGCGACGGCGGCGCTATCATCTTTCAGGCCACCGTCGCTGTGGCCCCCGGAGCCACCGCCGACGACGTCGAAACCTCCATCCACGCCCTCGAGCGCACCCACTATCCCCGCGTCCTCGCCGCCACCCTCTCCCGACGCTGAGGCGCACGCCTCCTGAAAGTGTTAAACTTTCTGAATAATTATAGGTTACAGCTGTGTTTCTCGCCGTTTTTTTGTATCTTTGCGAAAATATGTCCCGCCGTCGTGAGCCGACGGCGAGGATTTTAAGCTGCAAAAACACCCGAAACACATTCGAACGCTGTTAATTTATTTTATTCGCTTTTATGAATCCAATCAAAAAAACCATCGAGCTGCCTGACGGTCGTAAGATTACTCTCGAGACCGGCAAACTTGCCAAGCAAGCCGATGGAGCGGTAGAGCTGCGCATGGGCAACACCATGCTCCTTGCCACCGTGGTGACTGCCAAAGAGGCAGGCGAAGGGGTCGACTTCATGCCCCTCCAGGTGGAATACAAAGAAAAATTCTCCTCAAACGGCCGTTTCCCCGGCGGCTTCCTTAAGCGCGAAGGCCGCGCCAGCGACTACGAAATCCTCACGTCGCGCCTCGTCGACCGCGTGCTCCGTCCCCTTTTCCCCGACAACTATCATGCCGACACTTTCGTGCAGGTGACCCTCTATTCGTCAGACGGTGTCGACATGCCCGACGCTCTCGCAGGTCTGGCCGCTTCGGCCGCCCTCGCCGTGAGCGATATCCCCTTCAACGGTCCCATCTCCGAGGTTCGTGTGGCCCGCATCAACGGCGAGTTTGTCATCGACCCCACCTTCGAACAGCTTGAGAAAGCCGACATGGAGCTCATGGTCGGCGCCACCTACGACAACATCATGATGGTAGAAGGCGAGATGAACGAAGTTTCAGAGGCCGACCTCCTCGCCGCCCTCCGTGCCGCCCACGACGCCATCAAGGTGCAGTGCAAGGCTCAGATGGAGCTGGCCGAAGAAGTAGGTTCGACCGTCAAGCGCGAATACTGCCACGAAGTCAACGACGAGGCTCTGCGCGCCGACGTCCACGCCAAGTGCTACGACAAGGCTTACGCCGTGGCCAAGGCCGGAAGCGCCGACAAGCACTGGCGTCAGGAGTCGTTTGACGCCATCTGCAAGGAGTATATCGAAAGCCTCCCCGAAGAGGAGCGCGACGAAAAGGCTCCCCTCGTGAAGCGCTACTATCACGACGTCGAGAAAGAGGCCGTGCGCCGCTGCATCCTCGACGAAGGCATCCGTCTCGACGGCCGCAAGACCACCGAAATCCGTCCCATCTGGTGTGAGGTTGACTATCTCCCCGGCCCCCACGGCTCGGCTGTCTTCACCCGCGGCGAGACCCAGAGCCTCGCCACCGTAACCCTCGGCACCAAGCTCGACGAGAAGATTCTCGACGACGTGCTCTGTCAGGGCCGCGAGCGCTTCCTCCTCCACTACAACTTCCCCCCCTTCTCGACCGGCGAAGCCCGCCCCGTGCGCGGCGTAGGCCGTCGCGAAATCGGCCACGGCAACCTCGCCCACCGCGCCCTCAAGCGCATGTTCCCCGACGATTTCCCCTACGTGGTGCGCATCGTCTCTGACATCCTCGAGAGCAACGGCTCGTCGTCAATGGCCACCGTCTGCGCAGGCACCCTCTCGCTCCTTGACGCCGGCGTAAAGATGAAGCGTCCCGTATCGGGCATCGCCATGGGCCTCATCACCGACACCGCTTCAGGCAAGTATGCCGTGCTCTCCGACATCCTCGGCGACGAAGACCACCTCGGCGACATGGACTTCAAGGTGACCGGTACCCGCGAAGGCATCACCGCCACCCAGATGGACATCAAGTGTGACGGCCTCTCTTACGAAATCCTCGAGAAAGCTCTTCTCCAGGCTCGCGACGGCCGTCTCCACATCCTCGACAAAATCCAGGAGACCATCCCCGCTCCCCGCGAGGACTACAAACCCCACGTGCCCCGCATCGTCACCATGCTCATCCCCAAAGAGCTCATCGGCGCTGTCATCGGCCCGGGCGGAAAAGTTATCCAAGGCATTCAGGAGGCTTCGGGCGCCACTGTCTCTATCGACGAAATCGACGAGGGCGGCTACATCGAAGTGGCTGCTGCCAACAAGCCCGCCATCGACAAGGCTCTCGAAATGATTAACGCCATTGTCCAGCTCCCCGAAGAGGGCACCGTCTACACCGGCAAAGTGCGCTCCATCCTCGACTTCGGCGCTTTCGTTGAGTTCATGCCTAACCGCGACGGTCTGCTCCACATCTCCGAAATCTCGTGGAACCGTCTCGAAAACATGGAAGCCTCCGGTCTCAAGGAAGGCGATGAAGTGGAAGTGAAGCTCATCGAAATCGACAAGAAGACCGGCAAGTACCGTCTGTCGATGCGCGCTCTCCAGCCCAAACCCGAAGGCTACGTAGAGCGCGAGCGCGCTCCCCGCGCCGACCGTCCCCGCCGCGAAGGTGGCAACGGCGAACGCCGTCCCCGTCGTGATGGCGACCGTCCCCGCCGCGAACACCGTGACTAATCCGAGGTTTATCCCTCCGACATAATCACACGCTCCGCCGTCTTCCCCGAAGACAGCGGAGCGTTTCCTTTCCCACCCCACCTCGTCAGCTCCGGACGCGCCATGCAATTCAACACGTGTGAATATGAAAACGGCATAAAATTTCGCGAAAATGTACGGACGTGCCTTCGGCACGTTTCCAATGCACCTCGACGGAGGTAATTACCACGCATCGCGAGTGCGGACGCGGGGGTTGTCGCGGTAGGGCGCCCGGCCTATCAAACATGCCGAAGGCATGTCCGTACATGGTCGCGTTGGGTGGCTCGGCGACCGGGGAAAATTCCAAATTCAACATTATTAAACATTCCCCATTCCAAATCCAATATTCCAAATTCCACATTATTATACGTTCCACATTCAAAATTCCCCATTCCAAATTATTTTTCATTTGTCCGAGCGTAAGTAATTTTGTAATTTTGTAGTTTCTTAGAAGTAAGACTTTCTTCTGTATGGACATCGACAACAACCTCAAGAGCGGAGTGGCCGTCTACGGAGCCTCCTCCTCAGCCATCCCCGCCAAATATCTCGACGCCGCCCGCCGTATGGGCGAGCTCATTGCACGCGCGGGCCTCACGCTCGTGTGTGGTGGCGGACGCGCCGGCATCATGGGCGCGGCCATCGAAGGCGCTGCTGCCTGCGGCGGCCACACCATCGGTGTGCTCCCCCAATTCATGATTGACAAGGCGTGGAACCACCCCGCTCTCTCCGATACGCTTTCGACTCCCGACATGCACACCCGCAAGGCCACCATGGCCTCGCTCTCTCGCGCAGTCGTGGCTATGGCCGGAGGCATCGGCACCCTTGACGAATTGGCCGAAATGATGACCTGGCATCAGCTCGGTCTGTTCGACGGCCCCGTGATAATAGTCAATACCGACGGGTTCTACGACCCCCTGCTCGAAATGTTTGCCCGCATGACCGCCGAAGGCTTCATTCGCGACGGCGGACTCCTCCCCGCCACCATCGTGGCCACCCCCGAAGAAGCAATCAGCATAATCTCACACGCCAATGCCTGAGACCGACTCTCTCTCTCACTCTCCCGCGCCTCAGACCGCCGCACGCGCGGTGCGCCCGGCCATCTCCGACACCACGGCGCGCCCCGACGCCCACCGCGCGCTCCATGCCGACGCGGCCGATGCGGCGGTGGCCGATTCAGCCGCCGCTCAGTCGGGCTACACCGCCTACGCTCCCGGCCCGGCGCCTTTCGTGGCCATACACATCGACAGCGTGGGGCGCGACTCCGTCTGCCGTGCCGACGCCTCGCCCGTCATGTCGCCCCGCGAACTCCGGGGAATGCGCACCGAAATCCCCGCCTACACCGCCGGCGTAGAACCCGCGGCGCGCACACGTCTCCCGGGCTACGATTCGGGCGTGCTCGTCATGCTCCTCGTGGTGTTCCTGTTCCTCAGCTACAACATCGGCCACTACTCGACGCTGCTCACCAATTTCGGCGCCGACCTCTTCTCGGTGCGCAAGCGCAAGGACGTGTTCGAGCAACACACCTACAGCGAGACCGGTCTCCTCATCTCTATCGTCATCATGGCCTGTTTCTCAGAAGGCATCCTGCTCAATTCGGCCCTGGGCGGCCTCGGAATTGTCGCGACACAGGCGCTCGGTGTGTTTGGCATCATCGCGGGGCTCACGGTCATCGCCATCGTCTACTACCTCTGGCAGCTCCTCGCCTACCGCTTCACCGGCTACCTCTTCACCGACCGCCTTTCGGCCCGCATGTGGCTCGTCGGGTTTAACTCTTCGCAGGCCCTCGCGGGGATGCTTCTTGTCATTCCGGCAGTCGTCGTGCTCTTCAATCCGGGAGCCGCTTCGGTCATGGTGCCCATCGCCGCAGCCCTCTATCTCATCACACGTCTGATATTTATCTGGAAAGGTTTTAGACTTTTTTACGACCAAATTGGCTCAATTGTCTATTTTATTTTGTACCTTTGCAGTCTCGAAATCGTGCCTCTGGTGCTAATCTACCGTGGCGTGGTCTTTTTAAACAGCCTTTGCCCCTGACAATCAGCACTTAGCGGCGCGATAACGCCTCATACCGGATAATCAGTCATTTAATCAGTCATCGTGAACGTAAAGAAAATACTTGTGTCGCAGCCCCGACCCGAGAGCGGCAAATCGCCCTACTACGAGATCGGCGAAAAATATGGTGTGGAAGTTGTGCTCCGTCCCTTCATCAAAGTCGAAGGGCTTTCCGCTAAGGAGTTCCGCCAGTCGAAAATCAACATCTCCGATTTCACCGGCATCATCTTCACAGCGCGCACTGCCATCGACCACTTCTTCCGTCTCTGCGAGGAGATGCGCATCAAAATGCCCGACACGATGAAGTATTTCTGCACCACAGAGTCAATCGCGCTCTACCTCCAGAAGTACATCCAGTATCGCAAACGCAAAATTTTCCACGGCACCACCGGCAAGCTCGACGGTCTGCTCCCCTACTTCCAGAAACACAAGAAGGAGAAACTGCTCTGGGTGGTCAGCGACGTCAATAAGGAAGACACTTCGGTGCTCGACAAAGCCGCGCTCGACTATACCAAGGCCGTGATGTATCGCACCGTCAGCAACGACTTCGCCCCCGACGAGCCCCGCGACTACGACATGTTCATCTTCTTCAGCCCCGCAGGCATCGACTCGCTCCTCAAAAACTATCCCGACTTCCAGCAGGGCGACATCAAGATAGCATGCTTCGGACCCGCCACCGCCAAAAGCGCCCGCGAGGCCGGTCTGCGTCTCGACATCGAAGCTCCCTCGCCCGAGGCTCCCTCGATGACATCCGCGCTCGACAACTACCTCAAGTCGCTCTCCTGACGACAGCACTCTTAAGCCAACCCCTCACTAACATCTGCTCTATTGTTTCGCCTCGGACACCGGTTATACAAGTTTGAAAAACTTTGCTCGGAGACGGCCATCGGTCGTCTCTACGCCCATGCCGCTCCGGGCGACCCCGACGCCCCGCAAGCGCAGCTGGTCTATCCGCTGCGCGCCGTGTGGCGCCTCAACTCCGCACGCAGCGCCTCGATAGACTGTCCGCAGTTTCTCATCTCAGTGCCTAAGAAACGTCTGCGCCACGCCGTCGACCGCGTGGCCATGCGTCGGCGCATCCGCGAGGCCTACCGCCTCAACCGCTCGCTCCTCCCCCCTTCGCTCCCCCTCGACATCGCTTTCGGATACGTCGGCAACGGCCTCTGCGACTACGCCCGCATCGAATCGGCCATGCAGCGACTCCTCACGCGCATTGCTGCGCTCTACGCTCCCGAGGCCGACACCACCTCCGACACCGACACACCGCCACTCGATTAGGATGCCACGCCCTCTCTCCGCCCTCGCCGCACGCCTGCTCATACTCCCCATACGTTTCTATCAAGGCGCCATCTCGCCCCTGACCCCTCCCGCGTGCCGCTTCACCCCCACATGCAGCTCCTACGCCATCGAAGCCCTCCGCCGCCACGGCGCCGTCAGAGGCTCATGGCTCGCCATGAAGCGCATAGCCCGCTGCCACCCCTGGGGAGGCTCCGGCTACGACCCCGTGCCTTGACCCCTCACACCTTTCGCCCTGAAAAACACCGCCGCCACGCCATGATTATCAAAGACTTCCACACCCACGTAGAAGCCCTGCTCAGCATCGTCGACATCGACCCCTCCGACCCCGCTGCGCCCCTCCCGCTGCGCCCGGGACTGCGCTACTCCGTAGGCATCCACCCCTGGCGCGTAGGCCTCGCCACCCCCGACGACTGGGCCCGCACCATCCTCCTCGCAGCCGACCCGCGCGTGCTCCTCATCGGCGAGACCGGCCTCGACCGCCTACACCTCGACGGCACACCCATCGAGCTACAGACCGAATGGTTCGAACGCCACGTCAGCCTCAGCGAACAGGTTGGCAAACCCCTCCTGCTCCACGTAGTGCGCGCATTCCCCGAAATCATAACCCTCCGACGCCGTCTCCGCCCCGCGCAACCATGGATTGTCCACGGCTTCCGCGGCAAACCGCAACTCGCCGCCTCACTCCTCAGCCACGGCTTCCTTCTCAGCTTCGGCCCCCTCCACAAC
>JAIDCC010000106.1 GCA_029056055.1 Duncaniella sp. | reverse complement strand
AGGCGAACATGATCCGTTGTTATTTACTGGTGTTTATATTATAACAAACGGGCGACATGTTCGCCTTTTTTTTGCGAATATAAACACCCCAAATCCTTAAGTAAACAGCATTGGGACGCGCCATGGCGCGTCCTCCCGCGTAGCCCCCACACCGCGTCAGCCCACTCTGCGTCACCAACGTCCACCCACTCCGCGGAAAATTCCCCCGCGTCTCCTGCGCACGCCCCCCTCGCCGCAGAGGGTAATTTTTCCGCCCTCCTCGATGAGGTTTCAGAAACCGCTTCGGGCGTGCAACTCGTAGTCAATGTCGACAGTGCCGCCTCGCGCCCTGTCGCGCCTTTCAAGGCATTGCTGACAATTCGTGGTGACGCGCCCTCCTTCGAACCCCGCCAACGTCTCCGCTTCATAGCCACGCTCCGCCCCGTCGTGCCCGAACCGGCGTCGCTCCCCTTCGAACGCACCTATGCCTCGCGGTTGATGAGCCGTGGCATTGCCGCCACAGCTACCGTCTTGCCTGCCGACCTCTCCTGCGTAGCTCCTCCCTCCGGGTTTCGCGCCGTCCTCTCGCGCATGGGCGCCTCCTTCCGCCGCCACATCGCGTGGATGCCCGTGTCATCCGAAACCTCCTCTTTCCTCCTCGCCACTCTCGCCGCCGACGACAGCATGATTTCCGCCGAAGCCCGCGGCCGCTTCTCGCTCAGTGGCACCGCCCATGTGCTCGCCCTCAGCGGTATGCACGTGGCCATCATCGCCGCGCTTCTCTTCCTTGTGCTCCTTCCGCTCAACCTCCTCTCGCGTGCCAAATGGCGTTGGCCCGTGGCGCTTGCCGCCCTTTGGCTCTACGCCCTCCTTGTCGGCGCGCCGGTGTCGGTGGTGCGCGCTGTCATAATGCTTTCGCTGATTGCTCTCGCCGAAATCCTCGAGCGCCGTCCCTTCCCGCTCAATTCGCTTTGCGCCGCGGCCCTCGTCATTCTCTGCTTCGACCCCGCGCAGCTCTACTCCGTAGGCTTTCAGCTCAGTTTCCTCGCCGTGGGCGGCATCCTGCTCCTCTCGCGCCCCCTCAATCCTTTCTGTCGCGACGGCGTTCAGCCTCCGCTTTTCTCCGAAATTGTCTGTGTCACCCTCGCCGCCACTCTCGCCACGGCGCCCCTCGTGGCGTTCCGTTTCCACATTTTCCCCGTGTGGTTTCTTCTGTCAAATCTCGTGATGCTCCTCCTGCTCCCCCCGCTCATGTTCGGGGCGGCCGGTCTCCTGCTGCTCAACCTCTGCGGCTTCCGGGCCGAGCCTCTCGGCGATGCGCTCGATTTGCTCTACAAGGCCATCGCCGGTGCGCTCGACGCCATCGGCTCGCTGCCTCTCTCGGCTCTTTCCGACATCTGCCTCTCGTCCCACACGGTCATCGCGGTCTACGCTGCCATCCTTCTCCTCGCTCTCGGCCTCAATTATCCCCCTCTCCGCCGCGGTCTCCTTTCCGCGGCCTTGGCCGTAGCTCTCCTCGGCGTGGCTTTGCAGGCGCTCCAACCCCCGCCCCTCACGCGCCCCGCCGTTTTCATCCCTGCCGAACGCCGCGAGACCTTCCTGCTCCTGTCTCACCGCGACACCTTGACAGCCGTCTCCACTCTGCCTCAGCATCTCTCGCAGGCTCGGCGCATCGCCGCGCAGCGTTGGCCCGAGTTTCTCCTCCGGCAGGGTGTCGACTCCGTCTCACTCGCTTCCCCCTCCGGGGTGTCGCCGCTGCTCGTCCGTCGCGGCTGTCTCGTCACCGCTTTCGGCCGACGCATCGTCATGCTCGACGGTCGTCCCGATTCGCTCCCCCGCGGCCACGTTGACTATCTGGTCGTGGCCGCTGACTTGCGTTCCTCTCTCCTCCCCGTTGTCGAGGCTCTTCGTCCCGACACGGTCGTGCTCGCTTCCGCGCTTTCGTCCCGCGCCGCCTCACGTGCCTCCGCGCTTCTCGATTCGCTCTCGATTCCCGCGCTCCGGCCTCCGCTCACCATCCTCCCGTGACGCCCCACCCCCCGACGCTTCTCACTCCATATCAAATTCCGTTGTCACAATCGCCTTGACATCAAACCTCTCCTCATACTCTCTCCTCTTGTGAGGCGGCACACGGCGATACTCATCCGAGTCAGGCAGTGCCACGGGTGAAATGGTCATAGGCACCCCGAAACGGTAATGCCCCGGCTCAAGACGGTAACACCCTAAATCTACCTTCAGCACTGCCTCCGACTTCGGCGCGCATCCTTCTATCAGGTCGTAGGTTATCCCGCTGAATTCCACAGGAACACCCTCCCACCGGTCGTTTTTCCAGATTTCAAAAGTGTGGGCATTTACCCCGAAGCTCAGAGTCGAGTCGGAATGATGGTTTCTTATCTCATACCAAAGTTCATGATACTTCCGGCAGCTCTCGGGATTTCTCACAACCACCTCAATCGAGTCTCTGTGAGTAGGCACAACCCAACTCGGTTTCCCGCTCTTCTTTTCCTCCGCAGGTTTCTTCTCCCCGCACGCCCCCGCAGTCATGGCTACCACAACCCCCGCGAAAATGATTGTTTTCAGTAATCGTTTCATGTCTGAATGCTTTTTAATGATTTTATAACAAAGATAGTTTTATCGATTTCTCCATAGCTTCAACCGAAAGCAGCTCGAGGGTCGGCTTGTCGCGTTGTGACGCTCGAGATTGCCGTCTTAAGGAGATATCCGTTTTTCATTCCATATCAAATTCCGTCCACACGATTCCATTTCTCTTCAGATGGTCGCGATACCTCTCTTGCGTCAGGGGGGTCATTCGGCGGTACTTCTCCGGGTCGGGTAAGCGTTTCGGAGAGACGGTTACCGGTAATCCCAACCGATAGCGCCCCGGAATGCGTGCCAAATAACTGATGTCAACGCAAACAATGCCTGCGGAATCAGGTTCAGGTCCCATCCCTCTGATGACTTTACCCCAAAGCACTTTGGCCGGCACCCATACGTCACATTTCAACACTTCGAGTGAAAAGCTGTCGAATTTGACATCAATCACCGAGTCAGAGTAAAGACTCTCCGCCCGAATGCACAATTCTCCCTCCTTTCGACAAGTCTCCGGGTTGGTCACGACTACCGAAATCGAATCGCTCACAATCGTGTCCGCCTCCCTCTGTCGCACACCCTTCCCCTCAGCC
>JAIDCC010000105.1 GCA_029056055.1 Duncaniella sp. | reverse complement strand
CCCCTCTCGGGCGAGTTCTATCTCTACCGCGTCGAAGCCTCCCGCCTCCCCGCCCTCCTCGAAAAGCTCTTCGCAGCCCCCGCCGACATCCCGGCTCCGCTGCACCCCTTCGAGACGCAGTATGACACATATCTGATGCGCTACGACGACATCAAGCGCTAAGTCACCGACCCATACGGCCAAAGTCTCCGAAACCTTCGGAAGCTTTGGCCGTATGGGATTTTTTTGGTAATTTTGCAGCCGCAAACAGTCACAGTTATACCTATGTCAGGGCAAAACCACGGAAATATCATGTTTCGTCTGATGGCGCTCGTCGCCGCAGCGTTGACGGTCATTGCGGCTCACGGGACGGAACAGCCCGACACGCTGGCCCCGGCGCCCCGCGAAAAGGTGTCGAATACGCTCTGGATAAAGCAACTGCTGCAAAACGGATTCAAAATCCACGACCCCGACGTGGCCTATCCGCGTTTCCCACGGTTTGCCCTGAAAGTCTACGACTGGGGCAACAACACGTTCAACACCTACGACACCACCTACGTCATCGGCACGGGGTGTAACTGGAAAGTGCAGGCCAAAAGCTACAACTGGATGGAGACCTCGGCCATACTGAAAGAGGAGAAAGCGCTGTCGATGCACTCCCTCCCCTATTGCGACGCCGGTTTCAGCCTCTCGTTCATGGCCGTCAGCGTGGGCTACATGTGGGATATGAACCAATTGTTCCGCCACCCCAACAAACGCCAGACTTTCAATTTCGACTTCACCACCTCGCGCTTCAACTTCTCCGTCATGTCGGCCAAATCGACGGGCAACATGATAATCGACCGCTTCGGCGACTATGGCAAGGAGACGCATCAGCACACGCACATCAAGCTTGACGACGTCTCGTTCAACTACCGCCACATCGGATTGCTCTACTTCCTCAACCACAACTACTACTCGCACGCCGCCGGCTACACCTACTCGAAATATCAGCTCAAGACCGCCGGCACGTGGCTCGTCGGCGCTTCCTTCAACGAAGAAAGCGTCTCGATGGATTTCGGCAACCTCCCGCCCGAAATACTGCAATACAATCCGCTCGAAACCACCGCCTACTCATCTCATTTCCGCGACTACGGGGTGATGGGCGGCTATGCGCGCAACATCGTGCTGCGCCCGCGCAGATGGACGTTCAACTTCACCGCGACAGCCTCCGTAGGCTATCGCCGAAGCCTCAACACCGACCGCGAAGGCCGACGCGACCTGCGCTCGCGCATCGGCAACCGCGTGCGTTTCGACGCCGCGCTGGTCTACAACCACCGCGCGCTCTTCTCGGGGCTCACGTTCAAGTCGTGGGCGCTTTCCGACTACAACTCGAAAATGTATAACCTCAACGGCTTCGTGTCGCTACAGCTCAACGTCGGGATGCGCTTCTGAGCCAATGCGGTTCAAATAGAGGATTTACCACATCCTCGGAGGGGATGTATTGCGCTGTAATCACCTGATTAGCAGGTAGGGACGCGCCATGGCGCGTCCGCGGCGAATTGGCACGGCGGCACACAAAAACGCAAAATTCGGCGGAAATTTTTATGCGAAAATGTTAAATGGAGAATTGGCATCGCATCGTGGAGTTATTTCGACGTCGTGGGCCTGCGTGGACGCGCCATGGCGCAATGCGGTTCAAATAAAGGATTGAGGAAGACATCTGAAATTCCTACCGGCACTTACCCAAAAGATAACAGCGCCTCCGAATCAAGATAACCGATTGATTTTCAAGTAGGGACGCGCCATGGCGCGTCCGCAGAGACGTTGGCGCGGTGAGAGGGGGTAATTCGTAGTCGTGGGTCTGCGTGGACGCGCCATGGCGCGTCCCTACCTGCTAATCAGGTAATTACAGCGAAATGCATCCCTGAAGGGGATGTGGTCAATCCTCTATTTGAACCGCATTGCGCCATGGCGCGTCCCTACCTGATTTTCAATCCTTTACCTTGTATCGTGGCACATCCCCTCCGAGGATGTGGTCAATCCTCTATTCGAACCGCATTGCGTTTCTGAGCCGGCGCTCCACCAGGGGCGTGAACTGATAGTTTTTCAATCCCCATCGCGGGGCTATGAGCAGGCCGGGAGGAGACTGCGACACAAATCTTTCTATGGCGATGTCGGGGCGCAGCCTCCCCACGATTTCGGCGCAAAGAGCGGCATAGTCGTCGGGGTCGGTGATGCTCAGCGCCATGCGTCCCGCCTCGACTTCGGCGGCAAGGCGCGTGCCCCCCACCACCTGAAGCTGATGAAGCTTGACGGTGCTCACGGGCAGGGCGTTGACTGCCTCTATCGTGGCCAGCATATCGGCACGGCTTTCGCCGGGTAGCCCCATGATGAGATGCAACCCCACTGGGATGCCCCGGGCAGCCGTGAGCCGCACAGCTTGCTCCACCTGCGCCCACGTGTGGCAGCGGTTGATGAGCCGCAGCGTGGCGTCGTGAGATGTCTCGGCCCCGTATTCCATCATCACCCAAGGCAATTCGGCCAGCGCGTCGAGCAGCGGCTCTGAAATGCAGTCGGGGCGCGTGGATATGATGATGCCCTCCACCCCCGGGACGGCAAGCGCCTCGCGGTAGAGGGTCATAAGTTGGTCGACGTCGCGCGCGTGGGTCGATGTATAGGCCTGAAAATAGGCCAGATAGCGCATGCGCGGATATTTTCGGGCGAAAAAACGGATGCCCTCTTCGAGCTGGGTTGTCACCGAGGAGGCCGACGCGCAGTAGGAGGGCGCGAACGACGAATTGTTGCAGTAGATGCAGCCGCCGCGCCCTATGGTGCCGTCGCGGTTGGGGCACGATAGGCCTAAGTTGACGCTCACCTTCTGCATTTTGCCTTCGAAATGGTCGGCGAGGAAATCGGCATAGTCGCGCCAGAGTTTGACGCGGGGAGTCGGGGCGGCGGTCATAGGCGTGAGGCGCGGTTGATGAGAATGGCATCGAGCAGCGTCATGGCTGTCATGGCTTCGACCACGGGCACGGCGCGGGCCACTACGCAGGGGTCGTGGCGGCCGCGGGCGTGGAGCATCACCGGGCGCCCTTCGTCGTCGATGGTCTCTACGTCCTGCAAGAGAGTGGCAACGGGTTTGAACCCCACTCTGAACATCACGGGCATACCGTTTGAGATGCCTCCCTGAATGCCTCCCGAATGGTTGGAGCGGGTGGCCACTCGGCCCTCCTCATCGGTATAGAACGGGTCAATCATCTCCGAGCCGCGGCGGGTGCAGCCTTCGAATCCCATTCCGTATTCAAACCCCTTCGCGGCGTTGATGCTCAACATCGCATCGGCCAGACGGGCGCCGAGCCGCCCGAACACGGGGTCGCCCACTCCGGCGGGAAGGCCTGTGACGATGCAGCTGACCGCGCCCCCTATCGTGTCGCCGTCGGCGCGCACGTCGAGTATGAGACGCTCCATGCTCGCGGCCATTTCCGCATCGGGGCAGCGCACGGGATTGGCCTCGATTGCCTCGCGCGAGGGTGCTTCGGCGGGCATCGGTATCGACAGCGGGCCTACGGCGGTGGTGAAGGCCGTGACCTTGACGCCCATGGCGCGCAGAGCCTGCATGGCGAAGGCTCCGGCCACGACTCGCGTGGCGGTCTCTCGCGCGCTCGAACGCCCTCCGCCGCGATAGTCACGCAGGCCATACTTGGCCGTGTAGGTAAAGTCGGCGTGCGAGGGGCGGAACGTGTGGCTGACGTTGGAATAGTCGGCCGAACGATGGTCTTTGTTGCGTATGACAAATCCTATCGGGCATCCCGTTGTGACTCCCTCGAAGAGCCCCGACAGCACTTCGACGCGGTCAGGTTCGGAGCGGGCGGTGGTGAGCGCCGACTGGCCGGGGCGGCGGCGGTCGAGCTCGGCCTGCACTTCGTCAATCGAGACGGCCACGCCCGCGGGCATGCCGTCTATCACGCCGCCTATCGCGGCTCCGTGGCTCTCGCCAAATCCCGTGAAACGGAAAAGTGTGCCAAATGTGTTCATTGCTGTCGGAAGAATTAGGATGGTGAAGCACTTGTCGGTCAGCCGGCTATATCGGTCAGCCGGCTATGTCGGCCACTTGTGCGCCGACGTAGTCAATCAGCGCTCCGGGAGCCACTTTGATTTGCAGCCCGCGCTGTCCTGCCGACACGTAGATGGCTTCGTGGTCGGTAGCCGTGGTGTGGAAAATCGTGGGCAACGGTTTCTTCATGCCTACGGGCGAGCAGCCGCCGCGGATGTAGCCGGTCAGGGGGAGCAGCTCCTTGACATGAATCATTTCGACCTTCTTGTCGCCGATGGCCTTGGCGGCTTTCTTGAGGTCGACTTCGAGATTGCCGGGAATGACGCAGACGAAATGACCTCGTCGCTCGCCGTGGAGCACGAGCGTCTTAAACACCGTGTTGATGTCTTCGCCCAGCTCGGCGGCCACATGGCCGGCGTCGAGGTGCTCCTCGTCGACTGTGTAGGGCACGAGTTCGTAGGCTATCCCGGCGCGGTCGAGCAGACGCGCGGCGTTGGTCTTGATGTTTTTCTCTTTAGCCATTGCGGTGGGGTCAGAACGATTTGAGCCAGTCGCGCAGCTCGTCGACCACGCGGTCGTGATAACGGAAGTTGGTGCGGAAGCCCCAGCCGTGGCCGCCGGTGGGATAGATGTGCATCGAGGCGGGCACGCCGTTGGTGAGCAGGGCCGAGTAGTAGTCTACCGAGTTTTTGGCGGGCACGGCGCCGTCGTCATGGCTGAGGGCGATGAACGCGCGGGGGGTCAGCGAGTCTACACGAAGGTGGTTGGAATAGTCGGCCACGAGTGCTTGCGAGGGTTTGGGGCCGAGCAGGTTGTCGCGCGAACCGTTGTGGGTGACGCCGCGCTCCATCGACACCACGGGATACATCAGAATGTGGAAGTCGGGGCGGGCGTCGGCCTCGGCGTGGGTGGCCACTGTCGAACACAGGTGTCCGCCGGCCGAGAAGCCCATCAGACCTACGTCGGAGGGGTTGATGCCGAGCTCTTTGGAGTGGGAGCGCACATATTTCACCGCGTCGCACGCATCGCCGAAAGGCAGGCTGCGGTCGCCGTGGGGCATGCGATACTTCACTACGGCCACGGCTATGCCCTGCTCGTTGAAGAACGGTGCCCAGTCATGGCCTTCGTGCTGCATGGCCAGGTGTTCGTAGCCTCCGCCGGGGAGCATCACTATCATGCGGCCCGTGGGGTTTTCGGGCTGGTAGATGGTCATCGAGGCGGTGTCGGTGGGCGTGGCGGTCAGGACTACGTTGACCGGTTGGGGAGCTGAGGCTGAGGCGGCTATCGGCGCCGAGGCAAGCAGGAGGGCCGAAGCAATGGTGGTGAGAAGTCGCATGGCTGATTTTTGCAGGGGAATGAAATGTGAATGGTCGGGGGGAATGTCTCTCGCGGTTGCATCGGCGGGGGGTTGAGGGGGTTGTCCCGCTTTTGTAACCGTTTCGACAAAGGTAGTGATTTTTTCTGACAGAATAGTGCGAAAAAAGCCGTTTAATTGTTAACAAATCTATATGAAATAACCAACTTGTTAAATGAGGTTAAATGTAACATGTTTTCTAACATATTTTTTTGCTATTTCAAAAATTAGCTCTACCTTTGCATCAGTTTTTCATGGTATTAGATTTAAGGTAAGAAGATTAATCGTCGTGATGACGGTTAATTTTTTTTGTGCCTGTCTGAAAGCCGTTTTCAGAACGTAATCGAGAGGGTCACGCCGTTGGCTGTCGGGATGAGCGAGCCGCTCACCTTTCTTTCGCGTGCGGCGCGTGCTACGGCTGAGGCGGGGCGGCCGCGGAACAGGTCAATGAATTCGTTGACCGGGTCGAGGAAGAAGCAGGCGAAACGTCCGAGAAACCATGAGCCGAAGAGGGTGTCGCCGTTGTTGACGATGGTGCGTTTGCCTTTGTAGAAGAGTTCACCCAAGAGCGAACCCACCACGGGGGTCACCACCAAATCCTGATAGCTCGGACGCTCCATGCACGCCTCGATGCCAAATTCCCAACCAATGGTCGAGATGCAGGCCGAATAGAGCATCGAACGCCAGAAGCTGAAGCCGCACGAGCGTGCCGACATGAAGTAGGCCGCGCCGGCATAGGGATGTAGCACGTAGTTGAAGATGGCGAGGTCGTGGTCCCATTCGGGCCCGCTCTTGAAGATGTGCTTATACCAGCGGGTCAGAGGGGGGTCTTGCCGCAGCGCGGCGCGATTCCATGAAGTGGCGTCCTCGGGCAGACATTCGAGCACCACGAGCGTGCCGACGAATGCGCTGGCGAGCACGCCGGTGTTGGCCCACATGCGTCCCCAGTTTTCGCCGCCGGTGCATTTGCGCGAGTAAGGCAGGGCGTAGGGTGTAATCCATTCATGCTTCGTCGGCTCGGCGGCAGGAAGGGTGAAATCTATGTCGGCGGTCTCGAAGAGGGTCGGACCGGCCACGACGGTTTCCGTCTCTATGACGGGAGAAATATCGCTGACTTTAAATGCTGTAGGACCGGCCACGATGGTCTCGTCGGCTGCATAGTCCAAGTCGGCCACTCCGGCCGAAGCCTTGAAAGCCTCGCAGGGAAGGAGAGCCATCACCAGTGTCAGGAGATGAAAAACGTGAGGTTTCATAGACGTGAGAATTGATAAATGTTTTGACGTGAGGAAGAATGATATCGGAAGCTTCTTACCAAGAAAACAATTTTCTCGCCCGAAAGTCAAAACCTATAAGCTTTTTTAAGAAATCCCATTCCTGCGTTGTCAAAACGCAAGCATTTAAAAATGGCGTGCCCCTAACACGTTTGAATCTGAAAACGGCAAAATTTATGCGAAAATGTACGGACGTGCCTTCGGCACGTTGCTCATGCACAGCACGTTAGGTGATATTTTCACATTGTGATTTGTTGTTGCCCGGCCCGGGTTACGTGCCAAAGGCACCTCCGTACATCGAGGCGTAAACGATTGATACACAGGTGGGGTTTGACCGATATCCCGGGTTTGCGAGGTCGATTGGATGAAATTCGCCGTCGTGGGCCTCTGCGGACGCGCCATGTCGAGTCCCTACCTGATTTTCAGACCTTTATCTCGGGCCGCATCCCCCCGGGGGGTATGCAGAACGCCGCGGCCCCCGGGCGAGGGTCGCGGCGTCTGATGTTTTTCATTTGCGTGGGCGGCACGCCGCCGTCAATCGGGCGGGCGGCGTGTGGCCGGAAGGCGGCGTCGTGACCGACGCGGCGCTCTTACTTGGAGTTTTCGGGACGGAGAGTGCGGACGGTTGCACCTGCGCGCCACATTTCGCTCTCGCGGAGCTGACGGAGTTCCTCCTCAAGCTTCTCGCGGTAGTCGGGAGCGGTGTTCGAGTCGATTGAACGCTGGGCTTCGTTGCCGTTGCGGACGTTCTCGTAGAGGTCGCGCACCACGGGCTTGATGGCGTCGTGGAACGGGCCCATCCAGTCGAGGGCGCCGCGCTGTGCGGTGGTCGAGCAGTTGGCATACATCCAGTCCATGCCCTTGTCGGCGAAGAGGGGCATGAGCGACTGGGTGAGCTCTTCTACTGTCTCGTTGAAGGCCTCCGAGGGGGTGTGGCCGTTTTCGCGGAGCACTTCGTACTGGGCGAGGAACAGACCCTGGATGGCACCCATGAGCGAGCCGCGTTCGCCGGTGAGGTCGCTGACGGCTTCACGCTCGAAGGTGGTCTCGAAGAGGTAGCCCGAACCGATGCCGATGCCGAGGGCAAGACAGCGCTCGAGGGCGCGGCCTGTGGCGTCCTGATAGACGGCAAACGACGAGTTGGTGCCTTTGCCTTCCTTGAAGAGCACGCGGAGCATGGTGCCCGAACCCTTGGGGGCCACCATGATTACGTCGATGTCGGCGGGGGGAACCACGCCGGTGCGGTCGGCCCAGTTGATGGCGAAACCGTGCGAGAAGTAGAGGGCTTTGCCTGCGGTGAGGTGCTTCTTGATGACGGGCCACTGCTCGAGCACGGCGGCGTCGGAAAGCAGACACATGATGATGGTGGCCTTCTCGCATGCCTCTTCGATTGAGAAGAGTGTCTCGCCGGGCTTCCAGCCGTCGGCCACTGCCTTGTCGTAGGTCTTGCCCTGACGCTGGCCTACGATGACGTTGAAGCCGTTGTCACGCAGGTCGAGACCCTGACCGGGACCCTGCACGCCGTAGCCGATGACGGCGATGGTCTCGTCTTTGAGCACTTCGCGGGCTTTGTCGAGGGGAAATTCTTCACGGGTGATGACGGTTTCTTCTACACCGCCGAAATTCAGTTTTGCCATAGTGGTATGTATGTTATTATATGTAAGTAAGTCTTGGAAATTAGTTTATATCAAAGATGAGATTTGATGTGAATGAAGTTTCGGCTTACGACGAAGGCGTATAGCCGTGGCTCTATAACTGAGGAGTAAGTCGGAAATGCGTCACAGCAGCTTCAGATTTGCTATAAACTAATTTCCAAGACTTACTTAAAGTTAATCGTTGGAAAATATCATCTTTGACAGGGCGTTGGGCGACGCTGGGTCGGAGGCTATCATGGCCGCTCCGTCGGCGCCGCGGCTGACGGCTACCGTCTCGCCGTAGCGCACTTCGCGCTTGAAGGCTATTTCGAAGCGCGAGATGGCATGACTCTCGTAGAAGGGGAGGTCGTAGAGGTCGACGAGCAGGTCGATGTAGCGCCGGGTGGTCAGATGGCGGTTGACGTCGATGTCTGACACCTTGACCGTGTAGTCAAACCCGTAGTCGGCGGCCTCGCGCGCGAGGGGGCGCAGGGGCGAGGCGGGCAAGCATGCGCAGGGGCGGTCGAGTATGCGCTCGGTCATTGCGTTGAGGGCCGTCAGGTCGGAGGGACGGCGTGTGGTCATGTCGATGGCCATCCACACCGAGTGGGCCGAGACCACCACGGCATCGTCGCTAAGACGGCGAAGCTCGAAACAGCGGTCGGAGAAGAGGCGCGAGATGCCGGTAATCCACGTCGACATACGGTAGTCTTCGCCCAAGCGGGGCATTTCGGTTATGTCGATGGCCAGACGCGACAACACCCACGACGAATTGGTCTTCATCATGTCGTCATACCCCACACCGATGCGGTTGGCATGGGCGGTGGCTATGTCGATGATGGCCACCACCAGACTCGACAGCGGCATGCGCAGACGCGAGTCGACTTCGGAGGCTACGAGGCGAAATTCGTGGTGATGTATGTTCATTCCTTCGCGTTTGATTCGTTACGGCGGTCGAGGCGGCGCGCCGCTTCGTCGAGAAAGTGTGAGAGGTGTTCGGTGGGCGATTTGGTGACGCAGATGCGTCCCGAGCGGACGAATTGCTGGATGTCATACTGCTTGAGCAATTCGTAGAGGGCCTGCGTCTCGGTCTCGTGGCCTGTCTTTTCGAGCACGGTGTAGTCGCGCGTGATTTCGAGGATGCGGGCGTTGTGCGAGCGGATGATGCGTTCGAGGTTTTTCTCGTCGAGCAGGCGCGTGGTAGGCACTTTGTAGAGCGCTATTTCCTGATAGACAATCTCGTCGTCGGTGTAGAGAAACGCCCGCAGCACGTCAATGCATTTTTCTATTTGCCCGATTACCTTTTCGAGGGTCGGACGGTCGGAGATGAGCGTGAAGTTCATCTTGTGGATGTCTGCCATGGCCGAGGCCGACGACGAGACACTCTCGAGGTTGAGGCCGCGGCGGGTGAAGATGATTGAGATGCGGTTGAGCAGACCCACCTGGTTTTCGGTGAATACCGATATGGTGAAACGTTTCTTGGGATGTTCCATAGTCGGGTGAGGGGGTGTTTAGAGGGTGGGAGAGTAATGGCGGGTCATGTCGATGAAGATGTCGTCGACGGCGCAGCCGGGCGCCACCATCGGAAACACTTTGTCGGCGGTCTCGATATTGACGTTGAGCAGGTAGGCGCCTTCGGAGGCGGTCATGCGGGCTATGGCGGCGTCGAGCTGCGAGGCTTCAGACACGTTTTCGGCCTCGATGCCGTAGGCGCGGGCTATCATCACGAAGTCGGGGTTGAGCAGCGGCGTGGCCGAGAAGCGCGAGCCATAGAACATTTCCTGCCACTGGCGCACGTTGCCGAGGAAGTTGTTGTTGAGCACCACGATTTTCACCGGCACGCAGTAGTCCATGATGGTGCCGAGTTCCTGCATGGTCATCTGGAAACCGCCGTCGCCCATGAAGGCCACCACCTCGCGCCCGGGTGCGCCGATTTTGGCGCCTATCGCGGCGGGTAGGCAAAATCCCATGGTGCCGAGGCCGCCGGAGGTGAGGATGCTTCGCGGCTCGGTGTATTTGAAGTAGCGCGCGGCCATCATCTGGTTCTGCCCTACGTCGGTGACGAGTATGGCGCGGTTGCCGGTGGCTTCAGAGACGCGGCGCACCACCTGGCCCATTCTCATCTCGCCGCGCTCGGTGTCGGAGGGGTTGAGTTCGCGCTCCGCCACTTCGGTGCGCTCCACTCTCTCGGCGTGGCCGAACGAGTCGAGCCATTCGGTGTGAGAGGCTTTGTTGACCAGCGGGAGCAGGGCTTCGAGGGCGCGGCGAGCGTCAGAATGGATGCGGGTGTGGGGGGCGAGGTTCTTGCCGAACTCGGCTTTGTCTACGTCGACGTGTATGATTTTGGCTCCGGGGGCGTAGGCGTCCTTGCGTCCGGTGACGCGGTCGTCAAATCGCATTCCGATGGCCAGGATTACGTCGGCCTCGTTGGTCTTGATGTTGGGGGCGATGTTGCCGTGCATGCCGAGCATGCCTTTGTTGAGGGGATGGTCGGAGGGGATGGTCGAGAGGCCGAGCAGTGTCGTGGCCACAGGGATGTCGGCTTTCTCGGCAAGGGCGCGCAGTGCCTCCTCGGCGCCCGAAATCATCACGCCGTGACCCGAGAGGATGAGCGGACGCTCGGCGCGGTTGAGCAGTCGGGCGGCCGCGAGGATGTCGGCGGGGTTCGGGTCGGGGTCGGGGTCGTAGGAACGGATGTAGTCGGTCTTTTCGTAGCTCCATTCGAGCTGGCCGAGCTGGGCGTCTTTGGTGAAGTCGAGCACCACGGGGCCGGGGCGTCCGGTTCGGGCTATGTAGAAGGCGCGTGCCACGGCCCAGGGTATCTCCTCGGGCCGACGTATCTGGTAGGCCCATTTGGTGACAGGCAGCGTGATGCCTATGACGTCGGTCTCCTGGAAGGCGTCGGTGCCGAGCGAGTCGACCCCCACCTGGCCGGTGATTACCACGAGCGGCGTCGAGTCGACGTTGGCGTCGCTCAGTCCGGTGATGACGTTGGTGGCGGCGGGGCCGGAGGTGACCGACACGACACCTACCTTCCCGGAAGCGCGGGCATAGCCCTGCGCGGCGTGGATACACCCCTGCTCGTGGCGGCAGAGGATGTGGTGCAGCTTGTCGCTGAAGCTGTAGAGGGCGTCATAGAAGGCCATGATGGCGCCGCCCGGATAGCCGAAGAGGGTGTCGACACCCTCGGCTATGAGAGCGCGGCATAATGCTTGCGAACCTGTAATCTTTTCCATTGAGTCTGGTCTGTCTTGGAAATTGTCTCCGCCGCCGGGCCGCCGGGCCGCTGCGGTGGGGGGATTGAAACGTATGCTTGGGAGAGAGTTGGGAAGGGATGCGCCTTTACGGCTGCGGAAGAATCTGTGGGAAAGGAGCGGGGGCTCAGATTTCGCGCACGCCCCCACGGTCGGCCGACGTGACCGACGCCGCGTAGGCGCGGAGTGCGCGCGACACCTCGCGGTCGCGGTCGCGCGGCGTGAAGGCTTCGGCTCCGTGGGCTTCCTCGGCCTCGCGGCGGGCGGCCAACTCTTCGTCGGTGAGACGCACGTTGATGCTGCGCGCGGGGATGTCGATTTCTATGATGTCGCCGTCTCTGACGAGGCCTATGGCGCCCCCGGCGGCGGCTTCGGGCGAGACGTGGCCTATCGAGAGGCCCGAGGTGCCTCCCGAGAAGCGGCCGTCGGTGACGAGCGCACACTCTTTGCCGAGGTGTTTACTCTTGATGTAGGAGGTCGGGTAGAGCATCTCCTGCATGCCGGGGCCTCCCTTGGGGCCTTCGTAGGTGATGACCACCACGTCGCCGCTTTTCACTTCGTCGCGCAGGATGCCGTCGACGGCCTGGTCTTGCGAGTGGAACACTTTGGCGGGGCCGCTGAAACGGAAAATGCTTTCGTCTACGCCGGCGGTCTTCACCACACAGCCGTCTGCGGCGATGTTGCCCTTGAGCACGGCCAGACCGCCGTCTTTGACGTAGGCGTGGTCCATGTCGCGGATACATCCCGTGGCGCGGTCGGTGTCGAGAGAGCCGTAGTAGGTCATCTGGCAACCCAGTTCGGTGGTGCGTTTGCCTCCCGGCGCGCTTTTCCAAAGCTCGTCGGCGCGGTCGGAGAAGTCTTTGCCTCCAACTGCCCAGCGGTCGATGGCGCCGCCGAGGGTGAGGCCGTCGACGCGCTTCACGGTGGTGTCAACGAGTCCGGCGTCGGCCAGGATTTTCATTATCGAGAGGATGCCGCCGGCGCGGTTGACATCCTCGATGTGATAGCTTGAGTTGGGTGCCACCTTGCAGAGCACGGGGGTGCGTCGCGACAGACGGTCGATGTCGTCCATCGTGAAGTCTACGCCCGCCTCGGCGGCCACGGCCAGCAGGTGGAGCACGGTGTTGGTCGAGCCTCCCATGGCTATGTCGAGGGTCATGGCGTTGAGCATCGCCTCGCGTGTGGCTATGCTGCGGGGCAACACGCTTTCGTCTCCCTCCTCGTAGTAGCGGCGGGTGTTTTCAACGATTTGCGCGGCGGCGTCCTTGAAGAGCTGACGGCGGTTGATGTGGGTGGCCACGACGGTGCCGTTGCCGGGGAGGGCCAGACCGATGGCCTCGTTGAGCGAGTTCATCGAATTGGCCGTAAACATGCCCGAGCACGAGCCGCAGGTGGGACAACCCTTGGCTTCGAGCTGCGCCACGTGGGCGTCGCTCACCGTCGGGTCGGCCGAATCAATCATAATGTCGATGAGGTCTACAGCCTTACCTTCCACCTGACCCGCCTCCATGGGGCCGCCCGAAACGAAAATCGCCGGGATGTTGAGGCGCATGGCGGCCATGAGCATGCCGGGCGTCACCTTGTCGCAGTTGCTTATCATCACCATCGCGTCGGCGCGGTGGGCGTTGACCATGTATTCCACCGAGTCGGCTATCAGGTCGCGCGACGGCAGCGAGTAGAGCATCCCATCGTGACCCATGGCGATTCCGTCGTCAATGGCTATGGTGTTAAACTCGGCGGCGAAACACCCGAGGCGTTCTATCTCCTTCTTGACCATCTGGCCAATCTCGTGCAGATGGGTATGTCCCGGCACGAACTGCGTGAACGAATTGACCACGGCTATGATAGGTTTGCCCACCTGGCTATCCTTCATGCCGTTGGCCTTCCAAAGCGCGCGAGCGCCGGCCATACGGCGTCCGCGGGTAAACGTACTGCTGCGAAGAGGTATCTTATGGCTCATATATTATGGTGTTTCGTTTGAAATCTTTTAGAATTTTGCAAAAATACAACAATATGTTGTAAAACACAAATAAAAAACAGCTTTTATCCGAAAATTCTATCTCCCCGGTTCAATTTCATCGCAGAAAGAATTTCTGATATAGTTTTGCAAACATTTTCGATGCCCGATGGAGAGGCATGAGCAAACGAGACGAGAGATGCATCGACGAGCGCATTTCGACTGAAAAAATAGCCAGAGAAACGAGCAAGAGCACATTGGACGTATGACGTCGCAAACAGGGAATAAGAGCGCGGATGCGGCTGAGTAGCGGGTCAGACGCTACATCGGGGTCGGCATGTCCGTATCTGATGGCGATATCGAAATCAAGGAGTGAATGGAGTATATAGTTGACCTGTGCCGAACCAAGTTCAGAAGTCAAAGCCTCGGTCTGAAGCTCATGCACCCTCACGATGTCGCGATGGAACGATTCGCGGTCAAGGGTGTGCATTATCGACGACGGATTGAGGTAGTAGACGTAGGTGGGCTTTTGCGTCACAGCCATTGACGAGATGCTGCGCGCAAGGAAAAACGTGAATAAATCGTCCTCCCCCTTTATACCGGTCTGATAGTGAAGGGTTTTCTCAGTAAGGAGCGAGCGGCGTATGAGTTTGTTGGCCGCCTGCCACGTGGTGTGGTCTCGTCTTAACATCTGACGGCGTGCCGTGTCTCCTTCATAATAATCCTTATCGAAATTAAAATAGAGCGAGGGCTCGGAGGGCGGGGGATACATCTGCCCCAGCACGAGGTCGACTCCGGGATGAGCCTCAAGGCAGCCTACCAGATTGGAGAGCGCATCGTAGGGAAGCTCATCGTCTGAGTCAAGGATATAGACGTAATCTCCGCTTGCCTCTTCAAGCGCGGTGTTGCGCGCCGCCGACACGCCGCGGTTAACGTCATGATGCAGGATTCTGAATTTTGTCTTTCCACGATAGGCTTCCACCCATTTCTCAGCGATTTCGGCCGAGCGGTCAGGACCTCGGTCATCGACAATCAGACACTCCACCTCACCATGATATGTCTGCTTTGCCACGGAGTTGAGACACCTCTCTATATAGCGTTCCGCGCCATAGACAGGTATGATGATTGAAACCGACGGTAATGGAGAGGTCTTCATAGCGAGAACATTTTTGCGGCGCGGTGGACGAGCCAGAAGAGACGCGAGGGGGGAGAGAGACGGAGAGTCAGTTCAAGACCGAGGAGACGCAGGGCCAGACGCAGCCGCAGCGGGGCTCCGGCCTTGACGGCGGCTGCTCTGAGCTGCTCCACGTAACCGCGCAACCGCGCGGTGAGGGCCTGTCGGTCAGACGACCATTCAGGCGAGTGGTGGAGATGCGAATCGAGATCGATGAGGTTGCCTATCGCAAATTTCACCTGCGGGAGGTTGGGGCGGCTGACAACGGTGCTGATTTCGGTCTGCACCACATACTCAAGGTCGGCCAGACGCTTGGAATTGGATGTCGACGTGATAGACCCTGCCGATACGAAATAGACATAGGTAGGTTCATACACGAAAGCCACACTCGATATGAATGCTCCGCACTGAAAGGTCCAGAGCTCATCCTCGTGATATATGCCGGGGGTGAACTCGAGTGAATTGCCGGTGACAAACCCGCGCCTGAACAGCTTGTTGTGGGCTGTCATGGGCACTCGCCTCGGCGAGAGCCACAGCGCGCGGGCTTCCGACGGGTCGGCCACATAATCTGTTCCGCCCGTTTCGAGTTGCAGGAAAAGATGCTGTCGGGCCAGATAGTAGGCTCCCACGACGACGTCGACACCCGGGTGTCGCTCGGTCTGCGCGACCAGCAGTTCGAGCGCTCTGAAATCAAGCGCATCGTCAGCGTCGACAAAAAGCAGATAGTCATTGCCGGCGTGACGCATACCCTCGTTCCGCGCCTCCGACAATCCCTTGTTTCGCTCAAGCTCGACGAAACGGAAATCGATTGGCCCGCGATAGGCTCCGATGAACTCCCTGACGAGCGAGGCGGAATTGTCAGTCGAACCGTCGTTGACGACAATACACTCCATTTGTCCGGTAAAGGTCTGATTGACCACCGACCGGAGCGCGCGCTCCACACACGAGGTCGCATTGTAGACAGGTATGATGATTGAGACCGACATTTTTCTGATGTGTGGTGGGGGGAAGGATAATCGTTAGGCTAAACCGTCAATATTCAGACAAAGGCGAGGCTCGTGTGCGAGCTTCGCCTTTGCATGGATGAGATTTCTAATGGTTGAGGGGGGGGTGTTTTACTTGGCCTCAGATGCTTTGGCGCGCTGGAGGTATTTCTCGATGTCGACGTTGAGGGCTGCGGGAGCCTTGGGGTAGTCTTTGAGAATCTGCTCGTAGATGGCGGCCTCAGCCTTGTAGTCCTTCATCTCGCGGAGCACGGTGGCCTGCTTCATGAGGAACACGGGGGTGTAGTAGGGGTTGTTGTCAGACACCTTTACGGCAGCCTTGAAGGCGTCGAGCGCCTGGGGATATTGCTTGAGGTTGACGTAGCAGTCGCCTTCGAGCGATTTTGCGCCGGCGCCGATGATGGTCTCGGTGGTTGAGTACTTTTTGAGATAGGTGAGGGCTTCCTCATACTTTTTGTCTTTGTAGAGGATGATGGCTGCGTTGAGGGCAGCGATGTCGCCGCTCTTGTAGCCGTATTCGTCGGCCACGTTGCGGAATTTGTCGAGGGCTACGGAGTCGTTGCCCATCATGAGCTCGATGTCTGCCTGACCCAGTGCGTTGGCGGCTGCGTTCATGCCGGGCTGACGCACTGCGTAAATCCAGATGAGCACGATGGCCACGATGATTGCTACACCGACGCAGGCGTAGACGATGACTTTGGGGTTGTTCTGAATCTTAACGCCGACACCTGTGAGGCTGTCGTTGACTTCTTCGATTGCCGACTTGTCGTCGTTGTTGGGAGTGTTTGCCATGACTTGTGTATGGTTTTTGCTTGGTTTTGGCTTGGTTTTGGCTTGGTTAAAAATAGTGGGCACGCGGATGTGTGTGCCTATCAAGGTGCAAAATTAGTATATTTCCCGACGAAAATAAAATTTTCAGAGATGTTTTTTGCCTCTTCTGTGCAAAGTTGCTAACTTTGCGGTGAAATTTCGGCTCTCACGTGCCAAAAACTATCGAAAAATCATGTCAAGCTATACACCAACTGACCCTCGCAAGGTGACCACCCGCAGCTTTGCCGAGATGAAAGCGCGGGGCGAAAAAATCGCGATGCTCACTTCCTACGACTATACTATGGCGCGTCTTGTCGACGCGGCCGGTATGGACGCTATTCTCGTGGGCGACTCCGCGGCCAATGTCATGGCCGGCTATGAAACCACTCTTCCCATCACACTCGATGAAATGATTTACCACTGCCGCTGCGTGGTGCGCGGCGTGAAGCGCGCCATGGTGGTGTGCGACATGCCCTTCGGCTCCTACCAGGGCAATTCGGAGGTAGGTCTCGCCTCGGCCATCCGCATCATGAAAGAGGGAGGCGCCCAGGCGCTCAAGCTCGAGGGCGGCCGCGAAATCATCGACACCGTGCGCCGCATCATCGGCTCAGGCATCCCCGTGATGGGTCACCTCGGCCTCACGCCGCAGTCAATCAACTCGTTTGGTAACTACAACGTGCGCGCCAAGGAGGAAGCCGAGGCCGAACGCCTCATCGAAGACGCGCTGGCTCTCGAAGAGGCCGGTTGCTTCTCGATAGTACTTGAAAAGGTGCCCGCCGCGCTGGCCGAGCGCGTCACCAAGGCCCTCACCCGTGCGGCCACGATAGGCATCGGTGCCGGTGCCGGCTGCGACGGCCAGGTGCTCGTGGTGCAGGACATGCTCGGCATGAACGACGGCTTCAAGCCCAAATTCCTGCGCCGCTACGCCGAGCTCGCCGGTGTCATCACCGACGCCGTCGGGTCTTACGTCTCAGACGTCAAGACCTCCGACTTCCCCTCGGCTACGGAAGCCTACTAACCACTGCCCCACCACCCACCCCGACACAAATCACGCCGATGCTCAACTTCACCCCCTTCGCACGCCCCTACTTCCGCCACCGCCTCGACCAGATAGCCTCATGGGAGGGAAAAATCGAGGAGGTGCAGCGCGCACAGCTCGACAGTCTGCTCGTCAACGGCCGCAACACTCTGTGGGGTGCGGCCCGCGGCCTCGACCGCGCCACCGACTATGAGACGTTCCTGCGTCAGGTGCCGCGCCCGCAGAGCTACGAAGAAATCCGTCCGTGGGTGATGAAGATGGTAGAAGGTTCGCCCGACATCCTCTGGCCCGGCGTGACGAGGAATTTCGCCCAGTCGTCGGGCACGTCAGACGGCAAAAGCAAGTACATTCCCATCACCACCGACGCATTCGAGAGCCTCCACTACCGCGGAGCCTCGGATGCCGTGGCGCTCTACCTCGCCCATCACCCCGACTCGAAGATTTTCGGCGGCAAGGCGTTCATTCTGGGCGGCTCGTTTGCCAATGAGCTCAAGCTGCCCCCCGAGGTGAGGGTGGGCGACCTCTCGGCCAACCTCATCGACAACATCCACCCCATGGTCAACGCCGTGCGCGTGCCCTCGAAAGAGGTGGCGCTCATGGCCGACTGGGACGAAAAGCTGCCCGCCCTGGTGGACGCTGCGATAGGCGAGGACATCACCAACATCTCGGGCGTGCCTTCGTGGTTTCTCACCGTGCTGCGCGCCATCATAGCCAAGGCGGGTGTCAAGACCATCCACGAAGTGTGGCCCAACCTCGAAGTGTTCTTCCACGGCGGCATCTCCATGGCCCCCTACTGGAGTCAGTATGCCCCCATCACCGACCCTGCGCGGATGAACTACTGGGAAAACTACAATGCCTCCGAGGGATTTTTCGCCGCGCAGAACTCGCCCGACTCGCCCGCCATGCGCCTGCTGCTCGACTGCGGTGTGTTCTACGAATTCATGCCGCTCGACCAAATCGACGCCGACCAGCCCGAGACCGTCCCCGCCTGGGGCGTGGAGAAGGGCAAAGTCTACGCCCTCGTCATCACGGCGTGCAACGGCCTGTGGCGCTACCAGCTGGGCGACACCGTGCGCATCGAGCAGACCGACCCCCTGCTCATCACCATAGCCGGGCGCACCAAAGCGTTCATCAACGCCTTCGGCGAGGAGCTGATGGTGCACAACGCCGAGGCCGCGCTCAAGAAGGTGTGCGAAGCCATGGACTGCGCCGTCACCGACTACACGGCTGCCCCCGTCTACACCACCTCGGGTGCGAAAGGACGCCATGAATGGGTGATTGAATTTTCGCGCCGCCCGGAGTCGGTAGAAGCCTTTGCCGACGCTCTCGACCGCGCGCTGCAAGAGGAAAATTCCGACTATCAGGCCAAACGCGCCCACTCCATCTTCCTCGACCGTCTGAGCATAGTCGAAGCGCGCCCCGGCCTGTTCGACCGCTGGCTCGCCATGACCGGCAAGCGCGGCGGCCAACGCAAAGTGCCCCGCCTGAGCAACTCCCGCTCAATTATCGACTCCCTCATCAGCCTCAACTCCACCCTCTGACCCCCCGCCGCTCAAAAAGAAACGTCACTACAAGCCTCTTCACTGTGGCGGGAGATTTGCAGTTTTCGCAATAATTTGATAACTTTGCAGAAGTTGTTCAAACTTCAATCCAAGATTTCCTAAGGCCACGAACATGCACAGAACGATATCACTCCTGCGCGTGGCGGCGGCGAGCATGGTGGCAGCTGTGGCTTTGGCGCTCACGGGCTGCAAGCCGAGTTTCTCGTTCAACGGCACCGCAATAGACTATAACATCTATCACACCATCGCCGTGTCGGAGTTTCCGATACGCGCCGCACTGGTCTACCCTCCCCTGCAACAGACATTCGAGAACGAGCTGCTCGACTACATCTCGCGCAACACGCGCCTCCGGACGGTGGAAAGCGGGTCAGACCTCCAGCTCGAAGGCGAAATCACAGGCTATCAGCTCACCCCGCAGGCCGTAGGCGAGGATGCCTATGCCACGCGCACGCGCCTGACGATACAGGTGAAGGTGAAATACACCGACTTCAAGTCGGACGGCAAAGACATCGACCAGACATTCAGCGCCTACCGCGACTTCGACGCCTCGCAGATGCTCACCGACGTGCAAGACCAGCTGTGTCAGGAGATTTCAAAAGAATTGGTTGAACTGATTTTCAACGCCACCCTCGGCGATTGGTAACGATTTCTCTCTCCATGGAAGACCTCAACACCCGTCTGGCGCAGCTGCTCACGTCGCCCGACATCGCTCCGACCCCCACAGAGACCCGCGAATGGCAGGAGAAGTATCCCTACTTCACCGTGCCCGCGCTGATGCTGCTCAAACGCGCCCCCGGCGAAGTGTCGGCCGAGATGCGTGCGAGCCTCAAAGCCCGCATCGCCCTCAACGCCCCCGACCCGGGCACGCTCATGGCGCTCCTCGCCGACCCCACGGCCTCGGAACGCCCCGAGCCGTTCTATCCCGACAACCGCTCGGCGCGACCCGCCACGGAAGACGCCATCGACACCTTCCTCAACCACTACGGCCACTCCGACCCGAAGGAAACGGCGTTGCTCGAACGTCTCATCTTCAACCCCACGCCCGACTACTCCACCCTTCTGGCCCGCGAGGAAGAGCAGAGTCTGCCCCCCGAACCGCCGGCCGCACCCGCCGAGGGCGCGCCGTCGCAGCAGCAGCTCATCGACGCCTTCATCCGCAGCCGCAAGCTCCCCGCCGAAGAGCCTCAGCCCGAGCCGCCGACACCGCGCCTCACCGAGCAGCCACACCCCTCGGCGCCCGCTCCCGACGACTCGTCGCTCTCGGAAAGTCTGGCCAAAATCTACATCCGCCGCAAGCGTTACGACAAGGCTTTTGAAATTATTCACACTCTAAGTTTGAAAAATCCAAAAAAAAGTGCTTACTTTGCAGACCAATTGCGTTTTTTGCGGAAATTGATGCTCGTGAGGGGCATTCCGGTGCCCGGAGACCACGACAACACCACCGAGAAATAAACCAACACATATTATAAAAGTAACCCTACAGAAATGTACACACTTCTCATCATCCTCACCCTCCTCTGCGCAGTGCTTCTGATTTGCGTAGTTCTCGTTCAGAAGTCGAAAGGCGGCGGCCTGTCATCGTCGTTTGCCGGCTACAACCAGATTATGGGTGTGCGCGGCACAAATACAGCTATCGAGAAACTCACATGGGGTCTGGCCGGCGCAATCGTAGTGCTCGCCGTGTGCTGCACGTTTGCCATGCCCAAGGCCATCGTGACCAAGAGCCGCGTGCAGGCTCCCGCCGCCGCAGAGCAGACCGTCCCCGCCGACTTCAACACTCCCGTAGCAGCGCCCGCACCTGCGACCACTCCCGCTCCCGCAGCAGAGACTCCCGCCCCCGCTGCCGAAGAGCCCGCAAACTAATCAGCGACATCGCATCCCCGCGCTTAGCCATAGCTCGCCCTGACATGCCCGTCGGAGGCGGGCTTTAAGCCTATACGGGCGGCGCGGTCGCCGCGTCTGCGCGTGCGTGTGCGATAATCGCAGCGAGCGGTCACCACCTCCTCCCCCCACTACCCTACTCCAATCACCATCACCCCCTATCCCCACGATTTCGGATGAAAGAATTCCGCCGGCTTCTGGTGCGCTTCGTCGCTCCCTACAAGCGCTATCTGGCCCTCAACATATTCTTCAACTTTCTCGCGGCGTTTCTGACGCTCTTTTCGTTTGCGCTCATCATTCCTATCCTCGAAATGCTGTTTCAGGTGAAGGAAGCGACGTATGAGTACATGCACCTGGGCGACGCGAGCTTCAAGGATGTGGCTTTCAACAACTTCTACTGGTATACGCAGGAGTGCATCAAGCGCTGGGGGCCCATGGCCACACTGGCCGGACTGGGCGGTGCGCTCGTGGTGATGACCGCGCTCAAGACAGGCGCCACCTACCTGAGCTCCTACTTCATCATCCCGCTGCGCGCGGGCATCGTGCGCGACATCCGCAACTTCGTCTACGACAAAATCGTGACCCTTCCGATAGGCTACTTCACCACCGAACGCAAGGGCGACGTGATGGCGCGCATGACAGGCGACGTCAACGAAATCGAAAACTCCATCATGTCGTCGCTCGACATGATGTTCAAGAACCCCGTGATGATAATAGTCTGTCTGGCCATGATGATAACCATTTCGTGGCAACTGACGGTGTTTGTGTTTCTGCTGCTCCCCGTGGCCGGCTGGGTGATGGGGACGGTGGGCAAGCACCTGAAGCGCAAATCGCTTGAGGGACAGACGCAATGGGGTCTGCTGATGAGCTACATCGAAGAAACCCTCGGAGGTCTGCGCATCATCAAGGCCTTCAACGCCGAGCCGAAAGTGAAGACGCGCTTCCACACGGGCAACGAAAAGTTTTACGACATCACCACCTCGGTGCAGCGGCGCCAGTCGCTCGCCCACCCGATGAGCGAGCTGCTCGGCACCGCCACGATAGCCATCGTGCTCGTGTTCGGTGGCGGGCTCATCCTTTCGGGCAACACGTCGCTCAACGCCGCGTCGTTCATCTACTACATGGTGATTTTCTACTCAATCATCAACCCCGCCAAAGACCTCTCGAAAGCCGCCTATGCCATTCAGAAGGGTCTCGCCTCGATGGTGAGAGTAGACGCCATCCTCGATTCGGTCAATCCCATCACCGACCCCGCCGAGCCGGCCGACATTACGAAGCTCAAAGGCGAGGTGAAGTATGAGAATGTCACCTTCGGCTACAACGACGACCACGGCCCTGTGGTCAAGGATGTGTCGCTCACCATCCGACCGGGCGAGACGGTGGCGCTTGTGGGTCAGAGCGGGTCGGGCAAGTCGACCCTCGCCGACCTTCTGCCCCGCTTCTACGACGTGCAGGGGGGCCGCATCACCATCGACGGCCACGACATACGCGACCTGCGCGTCCACGACCTGCGCTCGCTCATGGGCAACGTCAATCAGGAGGCGATACTTTTCAACGACACCATCTACAACAACATCGCGTTCGGCGTAGAGAACGCCACGATGGAGCAGGTGGTAGAGGCGGCCAAGATAGCCAACGCCCACGACTTCATCATGGAGACCGAAGAAGGCTATGACACCAACATCGGCGACCGCGGTTGCCGCCTGTCGGGAGGTCAGCGCCAACGCATCTCGATAGCGCGCGCCATCCTCAAGAACCCGCCGGTGCTCATACTCGACGAGGCCACCTCGGCGCTCGATTCGGAGAGCGAAAAGGCTGTGCAGGAAGCGCTCGAACGCCTCATGGCCTCGCGCACCACCATCGTCATAGCCCACCGGCTCTCGACCATACGCAACGCCTCGCAGATATGCGTGCTCTCGGAGGGGCGCATCGTCGAGCGCGGCACCCACGACGAGCTTATGGCTCTCGGAGGGGTCTACACCCATCTGGTAGAGATGCAGTCGGTCAAATAGCCCCCTTCCAACACCATCACACCTCAATCCCCTGTAACCGCCATGCTTGTCAAGACCTACGGAGCCGCCGTCCAAGGCATCGACGCCATCACCGTCACCATCGAAGTGGCCGCCCGTCCCGGCGCCTCGTTCAGTCTGGTCGGCATGGCCGACACCGCCGTCAAGGAGAGTTATCAGCGCGTGCTCTCGGCCACGACGCAGTCGGGATTTCAATGGCCGCGGCGCAACATGGTGGTCAACCTCTCGCCGGCCGACGTGCGCAAGGAGGGAGCCGCCTACGACCTCCCGATAGCGATAGGCATCCTGGCGGCGTGCGAACTCATCAAGCCCCTCTTCCCGCTCGACAAGATGATGATAATGGGCGAATTGTCGCTCGACGGGAGCGTGCTGCCCATCCGCGGCGCGCTGCCCATGGCCATCCGTGCGCGCTCGCTCGGGTTTTCGGCGCTGATTGTGCCGAAGGCCAACGTGGCCGAGGCGGCGGTGGTCAACAATCTCAACGTCTACGGAGTGGAAAACCTGCGCGAAGTGATAGAATTCGTCACCGGGCAGAGCCAACTTCAACCGACCATCATCGACACCCGCGCCGAGTTTGCGCGCGACGCCGACCTTTTCGACGTGGATTTCGACGAAGTGAAAGGTCAGGAGGTGGTGAAGCGCGCGCTCGAAGTGGCCTGCGCCGGGGGTCACAACATCCTCATGGTGGGGCCTCCCGGAGCCGGCAAATCAATGATGGCCAAGCGCGTGCCCACCATCATGCCCCCGCTCACCCTTGCCGAAGCGCTCGAAACCACCAAAATCCACTCCGTGGCCGGCAAACTGCGCAGCGGCTCGCGGCTGCTGACGCGCCGCCCCTACCGCGCCCCTCACCACACCATTTCGCCCGTGGCCCTCGTGGGCGGAGGCACCAACCCCTGCCCCGGCGAAATCTCGCTGGCCCACAACGGCGTGCTATTTCTCGACGAACTGCCTGAATTCACCCGGCAAGTATTGGAGGTGATGCGCCAGCCGCTCGAAGACCGTCACATATCGATTTCGCGCGCCAAGTACACCCTCGACTATCCCGCGGGCTTCATGCTCGTGGCGTCGATGAACCCCTGTCCGTGCGGCTATTACAACCATCCCACGAAAGAATGTATGTGTGCGCCGGGAGTCGTGGCCAAGTATCTCAACCGCATCTCGGGGCCGCTGCTCGACCGCATCGACCTTCAGGTGGAAATCCAGCCGGTGCCCTTCGAACAGCTCGCCTCGATGCGTCCGGCCGAAGGGAGCGCGGCCATCAAGGCGCGTGTGGTCAGGGCGCGCGACATTCAGGCGGCGCGGTTTCGCGACGAGCCGGGCGTGCACTGCAACGCGCAGATGAACGCCCGCCTGCTTCAGAAACACGCCGTGCTCGATGCCGAGTGTATGGAGACCCTGCGCGCGGCCATGACGAAATTCGACATGTCGGCGCGCGCCTACGACCGCATTCTCAAAGTGGCGCGCACCATCGCCGACCTCGACCGCGGACTTCAGCCCGACCTCAGCGTAGAGCAAGCCGCCGCAATGCCCATAGAGCGGCGTCACATCTTCGAGGCGCTCGCCTATCGCAACCTCGACCGTGCGTCGTGGGGCACCGCCGTGAGCAAATCGCCCTTCTGACTTTCCTACTTTCAATCCCCCCTCTAACCGACGACGAAAAAGATGAACCTTTCAAACCTCAAAGATTTCAGAAACAGCGTGGCCGGCTACTTCGACCTCTCGGCCGACCTCATCCCCCAGGCCGAGGCGGAAGCCGCCATCCGTGAAGGGGTGTCGTTTCGCGGCACCAACATCATCATTCTGATTATTGCCATCTTCATAGCGTCGCTCGGGCTCAACACCAATTCGACCGCGGTCATCATAGGCGCGATGCTCATTTCGCCGCTCATGGGTCCCATCATCGGCATCGGACTCGCCGTAGGCATCCACGACTTCGACCTCATCAAGCGATCGTTTCGCAACCTCATGGCCGCGGCGTTCTTCAGTGTGGCCACGTCGACGCTCTACTTTCTGATTTCGCCCGTCAACGAAGGCCACAGCGAACTTCTGGCCCGCACGTCGCCCACCATCTACGACGTGTTCATAGGCTTCTTCGGAGGCGCGGCGGGCATTCTCGCCATCGGCAGCAAGGTGAAGGGCAACGTAATCCCCGGCGTGGCCATAGCCACCGCCCTCATGCCGCCGCTCTGCACCGTGGGCTACGGTCTCGCGACGTTTCAGATGACCTACTTTCTGGGCGCGCTCTACCTCTTTTTCATCAACTCGGTGTTCATTGCCTGCGCCACGACGGTGGGGGTGAAACTGATGCGCTACCACCTCAAGGATTTCTCAAATCCGGAGCGGGCGCGGCGCGTGCGAAACCTCGTCTACACCATCGCACTTCTCACCATGATTCCGGCCTGCTATCTGACGTGGCGCATGTATCGCCAATCGACGTTCCAGGCCAACTGCGACCGCTTCGTCGAGCAGCAATTCGACTTCGAGGGGACGCAGGTGCTCCACTCGTCGGCCGTGATGAAAGGCGACGACAAGACACTGACGGTCAGTCTAATCGGAAAAGTCATCCCGCAAGACTCGCTCATGCTCGCCCTCACCGACCGACTGCCCGACTACAACCTCGGAGGCACCCGGCTGAAAATCATTCAGGGCGACAGCGGCGAAAACCTGTTCGACCCCACGGTGGCCACCTCGACCATGCTACGCGACATGTATCAGGAGACGCAGCACACCATCAACAGCCAGCGCGCCATCATCGACTCGCTGCGCGCTGTCAACGCCGCCATCTGCCGCAACGACACCATCGGCGCCACGCTCGCGCCTGAAATCAAAGTGCTTTTCCCCGAAGTGGCCGACATCGCGGTGACGCGCGCCATCGTGAGCAACATCGACACGCGCCGTCTCGACACGCTCAACATTGCATTCGTCCACTACTCGCGCCCCATGACCGCCGCCCAGACCGCCAAGTTCCGCCAATACCTCGAAGCCCGCCTCTCGCTCAAATCCGTCAAAATCGAAGCCGCCCACTGATGGGGGGGGGGGCCCAAGGCGCCCCGCTCCATGCCGCAATGCGGTTCAAATAAAGAATTGAGGAAGACATCTGAAATTCCTACCGGCACTTCCCCAAAAGATAGCAGCGTCTCCGAATCAAGATAACCGATTGATTTGCAGGTAGGGACGCGCCATGGCGCAATGCGGTTCAAATAGAGGATTGACAACATCCCCTTCGGGGAGTCATTGCACTGTAATTGCCTGATTAGCAGGTAGGGACGCGCCATGGCGCGTCCACGCAGACCCACGACTACGAATTGCCCCCTCTCGCCGCGCCAACGTCTCTGCGGACGCGCCATGGCGCGTCCCTACCTGCAAATCAATCGGTTATCTTGATTCGGAGACGCTGCTATCTTTTGGGGAAGTGCCGGTAGGAATTTCAGATGTCTTCCTCAATTCTTTATTTGAACCGCATTGCGCCATGGCGCGTCCGCAGAGACGTTGGCGCGGCGAGAGGGGGCAATTCGTAGTCGTGGGTCTGCGTGGACGCGCCATGGCGCGTCCCTACCTGCTAATCAGGCAATTACAGTGCAATGACTCCCCGAAGGGGATGTTGTCAATCCTCTATTTGAACCGCATTGCCCCATGCCGCAACGGCTTCGCTAAAGCTCGCCGCACCTCCAAAAAGGCTACGCGCCCAAGGGGGAGACGGCGCAAAGGGCGGCGCGGAGAGGCGGAGAAAGGGCGGAGGAGAGACAGAACCTGGGGCAGAGCCGAAGGAAAGCGCAGAGGGGCGGGGAAACGAGAAAAAACGGAGGGGAGGCGAGACGACGGAGAGAGAAGACGAAACGAGAGGGGCAGGGC
>JAIDCC010000104.1 GCA_029056055.1 Duncaniella sp. | reverse complement strand
TCCCGGTGAATTTTAAAAATCGCCTGTAAATTGTTGATTTACAGGCGATTAGGTTGTTTGGTGTCGGGGTGACAGGATTCGAACCTGCGACCACCTGGTCCCAAACCAGGTGCGCTACCGGACTGCGCTACGCCCCGAATGGATTGCAAAGTTACATATTTTTTTGTCAATTGTCAACAGTTTGGGGGGATTTTTTCTTTTCCTTGACAATGTATTCGATTGAGAGGGCGATGTCGTAGGGGGTGACGCGGTCGGTGCGGGGGCGGCGTCCGTTGACGTAGTAGAAAGATTGCTGGCTGTCCCAGGAGCGAAAACGTCCGAGGCGCGTGGAGAGGGGCGGGATTACGGTGCGCACTTCGGCGGTACGGCTGTGGAGGGTGCGTCCGTCGAGGTCGATGTAGTCGATGCGCAGCCCTACGGCGAGGATTGTGAGCGAGTCGGTGAGATTCGTGAGGTGTAGAGTCTCGTAGCGCGAATTGAGAGGCTTGTCGTAGCCGGCGGCACGCACGGGGCAGAGGGTGTCGCGGGGCGCGACGCAGAGTGTGTCGAAGTCGGCGGCGTGGCTCAGCGAGGCTGAGGTCCTGACTGCCGGGGACGCCGCCGCCGGTTTGCCGACGTTGCGGCGCGTGCTCACCTTGGGCGTGGCCGCCTGCACGCAAAGGGCGGCGATGAGGGCGCAGAGGAGCGGGGTGAGGCGGCTGAGGGTCATAGGTAGACGGGGTGGAGAGGTTTTCCGGGCGAGGGGTAGATGCGTAGCAGTCCGGCAGCGTCGGTGTCGGAGCGACGGATGGGCGAGAGGAGGCTACGGTAGGGGTAGGGGAGGAGCCGCCACCAGTTGAAGCGCAGTTTGTGGCCGTAGGGGCGCACGGAGAGGCGCGTCTCCGAGTCTTCGAGGGTCAGGGTGTAGGTGGCGGGAGAGGTGAGCGAGCCGTCGCGGGGCGACGAGCGGGTGTAGAGGCGTGCGTCATAGGTGTCGCGCTTGGCAGTGGTGGCGAGGTAGCCCATCACCGTGCCGGGACGCAGCGAGGGGTCGGAGGCGTGGAGCACCACGATGCTGTAGATGGCCGCAGGGAGGTCGGCAGGCGTGGCGGCCGTGCGCGTGATGACCACCCGCGTGTCGATGTCGGCCCATTGCCAGACACCCTCGACGGCGTGGAGAGGCATACCCCTCAGCGCGGCTTCAGCCTCGTCGGGGTTGAAGCCTGTCACGATTCCACCCCCTTCGGCGGCCACGCGGTCGAGGCCTTTCGGCAGACCCTTGGCAGCCGAGCAGAGAGCGCCGAGCAGGGCCGCGAGGAGCAGGGCGAGCCTCACGCTTCTCACAGACTCGAGAATTTGTAGGTGAAGCCGAACGAGAGGATTTCCTTGAGCTGCACCTTGTGCCAGGAGTTTTCGGCGGAGACGGGCGTCTTCGAGTCGTAGCGGGCGTGGACGTAGATTTGTGTGGTCAGGAAGCGGTTGATGGTAAACATGAAGGTGTTTTCCCAGTCAGACTGCGCGTAGGAGTAGTCGGTGAAGACAAAGAGGCGGGAGCGGTAGGAAATGTTGCCGCACATCTGCCAGAAGAATTTGAGTTCGGCGCTCGAACCGAATTCGTTCTTTACCCTCTGCCCGGCGTCGAGACCTACGGAAGTTTCGTTGACCTTGTGGTTGAGACAAGTCTTCATGTTCCACGACAGCGGCGAGAGCGACACGTCGAACGTCACGGTCTTCTTCGGATTGACGTAATTGTAGGTCATACCGAGACCGATGTTGAGCTCTGAGGGCGACATGAAGGCCGCCTTCATATCGTTGGTGTTGGTCTTGAAGCTGTTCATCATCTGCGTCTTGAAGCCGAGGTTGGCCGAGTAGTACCACCGCTTCCAGCGGACAGGTTTGTAGCCCACGGTAGAGTTGATTTGGAGCAGGTCTTCCGAGATTGAATAGGAGCGGAGCTTGTCTTCGGGGGCGTTGGTCATGCCGAGTTTGTATTGAAACGTGGCCTCGAAGAGCAGATTGGGATGAAAGGCGGGGTTGAGCTTGACGTTGTAGAACAGCGCGGCGAGGGCGTTGACATTGTTGTTGCCGCCCTGATACCAGTTGGGCGAGACGAACGCCTGCGAAAACTGAAGGTTGGCGTTGAAAGTCTTGAGCCAGTGGCGACGCTCGATTTTTGTCTCGAAGGCCTCGACGGGGAGCGGGGGCGCCACTTCGGCAATGACGATGCGCGCGCTTTCAGGGTCGATTTCGGCGGTGAACTTCTTGGGAGCTTCGGGGAGGAGCCATTCGATGTAGCGCACGGCGTCGGGATTGTTGACTATGAACTTCTGACGGGCGTGGCGCACGAGCTCATAGTTGTCGATGTCGGAGGCGAGCCATTCGTCGCCGCCGATGACAGGCGTGGGGGCGAGGGGGATGGAGTCGAGCATCTGAAACCCGCTGAACACGACGGTGCGCAGGTAGGCGGGATAGAGAGGCGACGGGGCCGAATTGTAGAGCAGCGAGGTCTCCTCGGCGTCGTCCATCGGTTCGCCTTCGAAGAAAGCGTCGAGCACCTCTACGGCACCCTCGTCGGCCTCTTCCTCTTCAGCGAGCGAGTCGATGTCTTCGACGTAGACGGGAGCATCGTAGATGACGGAGCGCTTGTAGGGCTCGCGGAGTTGCCACACGAAATCGCCGGCGGCGGCTGTCAGAAAGCCCGTCAGGGCGGGCAGCAGAAGCAAAAGACTCTTGTGTTTCATGACGCGGGGGCAGGTGAAGGGTTTGAGTCGTGACCGGAAGAGGGATTTGCGGGGCGGTCGGTGGGTGCCGACTTGGGTTTGCCGCCCCGGTGGCCGCGGCGGTTGCGGCGGCGCTTGGCCTCGGATGCTTTCGGCGCGCCCTCGGCAGGCACGGCGGCTTCGGGCGCAGGCTTGGGCGCCTCGGGGGTGTCGCTCTTCGGAGCTTGCTGCTTGCGGGGCTTACCGCCGTTGCGCGGTTTCGACGATTTGGGCGCCTTGCCCTCCTGACGGCCCTCGGCGCGCCCCTTGCCGGGCTTTGAGCCGCGACGTCGGCCACGGCCCTCGTCACGCCCTCCGTCGCGACGGCGGGGGTTGTAGGCGGGCATTTCGCCGAGTTCGGCGGGCATCTCGAGCTTCTCAACTTCATAGCCGAGAAACTCTTCGAGCCGGCCGAACCAACTCTGTTCGCGGGGCGAGATGAGAGTGACTGCCGAGCCGCCGGCGCCGGCACGGGCGGTGCGGCCTATGCGGTGGACGTAGTCTTCGGCCTCGCGCGGCACGTCGTAGTTGACTACGAGCGCGATGTCGTCGATGTCGATGCCGCGGGCCAGAATGTCGGTGGCCACGAGGATGTCGAGGCGTCCGGCGCGGAAGTCGAGCATTACCTCCTCGCGGCGGTCTTGTTCAAGGTCGGAGTGCATCTCGCCCACTTTCATCTTATGACGGCGCAATTCCTTGGCCAGGTCTTTCACCTTGAGCTTCGACGATGCAAACACTATGACGCGGCTCGAAGCCTTGGTGGCGAAGAGATGGCGCAGCACGGCGCTCTTCTGCGGCTCGTAGCACACTACGGCGCTCTGCGCAATCTTCTCGGTTGGGCGCGAGACGGCAATCTTGATTTCGGCGGGGTCGCGCAGGATGGCCTTGGCGAGCTGCTGGATTTTCGGGGGCATGGTGGCCGAGAACATCAGCGTCTGGCGCGACGCGGGCGTCTGGTTGACAATCTGCATGATGTCGTCGAAGAAGCCCATGTCGAGCATACGGTCGGCCTCGTCGAGAATGAAGTATTCCACCTTCGAGAGGTCGATGCCCCCGAGCTGCAGATGGGCGATGAGACGCCCCGGAGTGGCGATGACCACGTCGGCGCCCTTCTTGAGCCCCTGCTGCTGGCGGGCGAACTCCTTGCCGTCGGTGCCGCCGTAGATGGCGCACGACGAGATGGGGAGATAGTAGGAGAACCCTTCGAGCTGGCGGTCGATTTGCTGAGCCAGCTCGCGTGTCGGGGCCATGACGATGCAGCTGACGGCATCGGGCGCCTGCGGCTTGTCGGCCAGCATGTCGATGACGGGCAGCAGATAGGCCGCGGTCTTGCCGGTGCCTGTCTGGGCCACGGCAATCAGGTCGCGGCGTGAGAAAATCGCCGGGATAGCCTGCTCCTGTATGGGCGTACACTCCTCGAAGAGCATATCGTCGAGCGCGTCGAGCACGTCGTCGCTCAAATCAAGTTCGTCAAATCTCATTGCCTCGGAAATGTGTGTGAATGGTTGAGTGCAAAATTACTCAATTTCCGACACATTTCCAAATCAAGCCGTGCGGCCGGAGGTCAGGATTGCTGAGAAGGCTGAGGATTGATGTGTACGTCGAGCTGCGGGAAGGGGAATTCGATGCCTGCGCGCGAGGGGAGTTCGGTGTAGAAACGTTCGTTGAAGAGGAAGAAGGTGTCCCAATAGTCGGCGGAGGGCACCCATGCGCGCATAATCATTGTCACGGCGGAGTCGTCGAGGCTGCCGACGTAGACCACCGGGTCGACCCCCTTGCCTTGCGAGCCGGCGGCGATGGCCGGAGCCGACTTCATCATTTCGAGCGCGGCGGCGCGGACGCGGGCTACGTCGGCGCCGTAGGCCACGCCGATTTTCCATTCGACGCGGCGATAGGGCTGCACGCTGAAATTGTTGACGGCCGAAGTGGAGAGTGCGCCGTTGGGGAGGATGATGGTCTTGTTGTCGCCGGTGGTGATGAAGGTGTTGAAGATTTCGATGCGCTGCACGGTGCCCGAGAAGCCCTGGGTCTCGATGTACTGCCCGACCCGGAAAGGCTTGAGCAGGAGGATGAGCACGCCGCCGGCAAAGTTCTGGAGCGTGCCGCTGAGGGCCATACCGATGGCGACGCCGGCCGAGGCGAAGAGCGCGAGGAACGATGAGGTCTCGAGGCCGAGGATGCCGATGATGGTGACGATGAGGATGAAGTAGAGCACGCATTTCACCGTCGAGAGGGCAAACGTGGTGACCGAGGGGTCGATGTTGCGCTTGAGCATGATGCGCTCTACCAGCGTGTAGAGGCGGTTGATAATCCACCTGCCCACGTAGAACACCACGAGGGCTATGGCGAGGCGAATGACGAAGTGGACGGCGTCGTCAATCAGGGTGTTCATCAACTGATTGAACGACATGTCTTTGAGCTGGAGGGCAGATTCTTCCTTGACGGGAGCTGCGGCCACGGAGTCGGCGGGAGCGGCGGTGTCAAACAGGGTCATGGGCGTTTAGTGTGGGAGTTAGTAGTGAGGAAGTGAGTAGGGAGTGGTGGGGGATTATTCGAATTTTACGTTGTCGATGTAGAGGGTGAGGCCTTCGGTGCCGATGTAAGGTTCGCCCGAGCCGGCCGAGAACATCACGATGGCGTGGGTAGGGGTGGCGTCGGCGCTGTCCCAGCCCTCTTCGACCACGGGCACCATGCGCCCTTTCGAATTGCGGGCATAGTAGGCTTTCTCTTCCGTGTCGCGCAGGGCGAGGTAGGGGTGAGAGGCCACGAGCGAGGAGGCGTTGCCGTAGGTGATGCCGAGGTGAAAGGCGTTCTTCCATGGCGAGCCGGAGGTGAAGAGCTGTCCGCCCGACCCGACGCGGCGGGCGTGGAGATTGCCGTCGGCGTCTTCCCAGCGGCGCTGAAGGATTACGAATGCCACCGGGTTGTCGTGGCCGGGGAGGGTCTTTTTCGAGCTGAAGCCGGTGGAGCGCACGCGCGTGTTTGTGGCGGGCATGTCTACCTTGTAGTCAAACACGAGAGCCTTCGGGCGGGAGGTGCAGGGCACACCCATCTCCATCTTCGAGTAGGGGTTTGAGGTAGATTTGATAGGCTCAATCATCTGCCCGAGAAACATCGAGCCGGCCACCATGACATCCATGTTGACCAGACCGAGCACCTTGACGCTTTCCATCTGCGTGGCGAGGCGGGCGCATTTGTCGTTGCCGCTTCGCACGGCGGGGTAGACGGCGTTTGAGGTCTTGACCACGCCGGCCACTTTGGCGTAGACGTTGCTCGTGGCCCAGGGAGAGCCGCCGAGGTTGGAGTAGGCCTTGTTGCCGTCGATGGTCGTCGTGGGACCCACTTCGTAGAGCGTCTTGTCGTGGCCGCCGATGACGTGGCTTTCCTTTATGTGGCGCGTGACCCACGAATTGAAGTCGCCGAATTTGACGAGCCCGTTTCCTACGGGGGCAGTCTGGGCGAGGGCCGGGAGACACGCGAGCATTAACGATGAGAGAATCGGTTTCATAAACAGTTGAATTGTGAGGGCGCGAAGCCGCGGGTGAGGATGTGTGGCGGGCGAAATGCAGACCTCACACCCGATTTATTATACAAAAGTAACATAAAAATCTGAAAAGTGTTTCATGTGCCGGCCCGATTGCGACGGATATGACTAATAAATTGGCTAATCGCACCAAAAATTGAAAAAAAAATAGTAATTTTGTAGTTCATCCAATCTCCTCGTCAAAACAACCGCTTTTTCGTAATGAAAACACTTCTCTCCCGCATACTTCTCTTTCTGATGTGCTGCCTGTGGATGGCAGCCGCGACGTCGTGCCACAAAGACTCCGACCCCGACGATAAGACACAGCGCACGGTGCTGGTCTACATGGTGGCCAACAACAGCCTCGGGCAGTCGCGCTTCGACTCGGAAGACCTCTCGGAGATGCAGCAGGCCGCCCTGTCGGGTCATCTCGGCAAACGTGGGCGCCTCCTCGTCTACCACCATCCCTACGGCGACAGCCCCGTGCTGCTCGAAATCACCGCCAAAGGTGAGCGGCAGCTCAAGACCTACGGCGACGACATCTATTCGACCTCGCCGGAGCGTCTGCGCGAGGTGCTCGCCGACGTCAGCGCCGAAGCCCCCGCCGAGGGCTACGGCATAGTGTTCTGGAGCCATGCCGACGGTTGGCTCAACGGCACGAATCCGGCTGACGGCCGCTACAAGGCGTTTGGCGACGACCGCAGCCACTACATGAAACTGACCACCCTGGCCGACGCGCTCAGCGGCCGCCGGTTTGACTTCGTCTATTTCGACTGCTGCCTGATGGCCAACATCGAGACGGCGTGGGAGCTGCGCGGCGTGACCCCCTACATCATAGGTTCGGCCACGGAACTGTCGGTGCATGGGATGCCCTACCACCGCACGCTGCGCCACCTCTTCGCCGCGAAGCCTGACGTCGAGGCGGCGGCGCGCACCACCTACGAGTATTACGACGAAATGCAGTCGGCCTCGACGGGAGTGTGTCAGATTTCGGTCATAGCCACCGCCGGACTCCCCGCCCTGGCCGACGCCTCGGCCGAACTGCTCGCCACGCAGACCTCATGGCCCGGCTCGCTCAGCGGCGTGCAGAGCATGTCGGTGCCCGGCAAGACTACCTATTACGTCGATATGGCCGACTATTATCGCGTGCTGGCTGAACAAAGCGGGGCCGAAGCCACTTTTAAGAAGTGGGAGCAGGCGCTCGCCGCCGCCGTGCCCGCCGCCTTCACCACAGCCTACGGCATAGGAGGTCTGAAGGTCGACAAGCATTGCGGTCTGGCCACCTACCCCATCGCGAGCGCGGCGTCGCTCACCACGCGCGGCTACAACACCTGCGCGTGGTATGCCGACGTGATTTCCAAGGTGCCGCTCTACGCCGCGGCCCTCTGAAAACGCGCCCCCGGGGCCGCCTCTCCTCGTCAAGTCAATCCTCAAACCTCAACGTTATGGAAATTCTAATCATCATCCTGCTGATAGCCACCCTGCCGCTCAGCTTCATCTCGGCCACGGCGGCCACGGTGACGGCCTTCGCGGCCCTTGTGCTGTCATACTTCGCCGGCGCGGTCATAGCCCCCGGAATGCTGCTGTTCTGGGGAGTGGCCACGGCCATAGTCGTGGCGCTCCGTCTGATGCTGCCCCGGACGGTGACCTCCCACCACGACGGCATGGTCTACATCGCGGCGGGCGCCGTGGCAGGCCTCTTCATAGGCATCGCCGTCTACCCGTCGGCCTCGGCCGCCGCCATCATAGCCGGCACACTGCTCGGCGCGCTGGCCTACTCGACCACCCCCGTGGGACGCGCCCGGCTCGGATTTCCATCACGCAAGGCCGTCAACTATCTCTGCGCCAAAGGCCTCCCGGTCATCGTAGCGCTGACCATGGCTGTCACGGCGTTTGTCTCACTCCGTCACGATTTCGCTCTATGAAAAGACTCCTCACCCTATTGGCCGCGATAGTGCTTACGGCGGCGATGCTGCCGGCGCAGACCCTCACGCAGCTCAAGCGCGAGAAGCCCGACCTCGAAGCTATCCGTAAAGCCACCCTCGACCGCACGTCGCCCTACTACTACCCGCGGCTGATGGCCGAATTCCAGCGCAACGACACGCTGATGAAAATCGACAAATTCCGCCACCTCTACCTCGGGGCGATGTTTCAGGAAGACTATAACCCCTATCGCTCGTCTGACCGCGAGCTGCAATATCGCGCCGTGCTCGACCGCTCGAAGAAGCTCACCCGTCAGGAGTGTGACTCGGTCATCGTGACCGCCACGCGCTCGCTCGAGGACAATCCCTTCAACCTGGGCGAGATGGTGATGCTCATCAACGCCCTGCGCGGCAAGGGAAAGACCAACCTCGCCAACATCTGGCAGTACAAGCTCAACTACCTGCTGATGGCTATCGTCTCGACCGGCACCGGCGACGACGAGGAAAACGCATGGTATGTGATAGAGCCGCAACACGAATACGTGCTCCTCAACATGATGGACCTCATCGTGAGCGACCACATCTTCTACGACCCCTGCTATGAATACATAGCCGTCAAGAACACCTCGGGGCGCGATGCGGGAGGTTTCTACTTCAACATCGGCCCTCTGCTCGAAGAGTATTACCGCAAACACCCCGACGAACTATGACAGCCGGAAAGGCCACAGGGATACTGCTCAAGTATGTGCTGCCGCCGGTGATAACCGTCGGATTGTGCTGGATGCTGCTGCGCGACATCGACCTCGATGAGATGCGACGCGTCGTCGCCGAGGACTGCGCCGCGGGGTGGCTGCTCGCCTCGCTGGCGCTCAACGTGGCGGCGCAGGTGGCGCGCGCGGCGCGATGGCGTTTTCAGCTGAGGGCGCTCGGCATACGCCCCTCGATGTGGCTGACCACGCTGAGCGTCTTCGGCACCTATGCCGTCAACCTCGTGTTTCCGCGTCTGGGCGAAGTGTGGCGCACCGGCTTCATCGCCCGCCGCGAGCGCGCGCAGTTTTCTACCGTCTTCGGGTCGATGGTGGCCGACCGTCTGAGCGACACCGTCTGCGTCGGGCTGCTGACACTGCTTGCATTCGTGCTGGCGGGTCCGCAGCTCAAGGCCTACCTCGCACAGGACCCTGACCGCATGGAGCGCGTCATGGCCATAGCCGGCTCGCCGTGGCTGTGGGGAGCCGTGGCGGCGTGTGTGGCCGGCGCGGTGTGGATGCTGACGCGGCGCCCCACCAACAAGCTCGTGGCCCGCGTGAGAGGTTTCGTAGCAGGACTCTGGGAGGGTTTCGCCGTGCTCAAAGGTATGCCCGGACTCGGGTGGTGGCTGCTGCTGACGTGCGGCCTCTGGGCGAGCTACTTCTTCGGGCTGGGGTGCGCGCTGATGGCCTTCCCCCTCACCGCCGAGGTGCTTGCCACAGGCGGACTGACCGCGCTGCTCATCTGCTTCGTGGTGAGTTCGCTCTCGATGGCCGTGCCCTCCAACGGCGGCATCGGCCCCTACCAGTGGGCGCTGATGTGGGCGCTGAGCCTCTACGCCCCGGCAGTAGAAGGGCTGACATGGAACTACACAGCCATCGTGGCCAACACCATCATGGCTGCCACTACAATAATGTTGATACTCCTGGGCATCCTCACCTTCGGGTGGATAGCCCTCTCACCTTCACGCAAATGACAACGTTCAGATTTGAAGAACACGACCCCGACGACCGCGACACGGGGCCTGACTACTTCCTGCGTCACCCCGGGCGCGAGCGCGCCGACGCGGAGCGAAATGAGACATATGCCTCCGGCGACGACCGCCGTCCCGACCCCGACGAAGCGAAAGGCAAGGGGGGATGTCTGCGGCGAGTGTGGTGGCTGGTGCTGATTTTGGTCGGGGTGGCGTGCGGAGCGTGCTACGTGCGCTACTTCGTGCCTCACACCTCCGACTCGGCCATGCGCTGCCGCGTCACGAGCCTCGAACGCCACGGCATCATCTTCAAGGTCTACGAGGCGCAGCTCAAGGATGCCGGCGAGGGCGGGGCGGTGAGGGTCTCCGTGCCCTCCGACTCGCTCGCCGCGCTGCTTTCCGACGCCATGGAGCGTGACGCCGAAGTGTGTGTCGTGACAGAAAAGTATTTTGCCCCCGTGCCCTGGCGCGGCGAGACCTCAACCGTGGTCACCGCCGTCAAACCTTAATGAAAACCTCCCGAAACATGGACTACAGAATCACTCCGCCCGACGAAATCATAGAAACCAAAGTGTCGCTGCCGCTCTCGAAGAGCATCAGCGCGCGCACCCTCATCATCAACGCCCTCACGCCCGGCGGCACCCTCCCCGGCCCGATGGCCGACTGCGACGACACCGCCGCCCTCACCGCCGCCCTGTCCGACCCCGCGGCCACTCACATCAACGTCGGCGCCGCCGGCACCGCCATGCGCTTTCTGACCGCCTACATGGCCGTGCAGCAGGGGCGCACCGTGACGCTCGACGGCTCGGAGCGTATGCGCCGCCGCCCCATCGGGGCACTCGTCGACGCCCTGCGCCGCCTCGGCGCCGAGATTGCCTATGAGGGCGAGGAGGGATTTCCCCCGCTGCGCATCACGGGGCGCGCGCTCAGCGGCGGCGAGCTCGAGGTCGACGCTTCCGTCAGCTCGCAATTCATCTCGGCGCTGCTTATGATAGCGCCCTGTCTGAAAGGGGGGCTGAAGCTGACGCTGAAAGGCTCGCTCGTGTCGCGCCCCTACATCGTCATGACCCTCGGACTCATGGAAAAGGCGGGCGTGGAGAGCGATTTCTATATGAACACCATCACCGTGCCTGAGCGTTGCTACACCCCCACGCTCCCCGCCATCGAGCCTGACTGGAGCGCGGCTTCGGCCTGGTATGAGATTGCAGCCATCTCTTCAGGGTGGGTGACCTTCGACCGCCTGCCCGAGCTGTCGCTTCAGGGCGACCGCGAGACTGCCTCGCTCTATGCCGACCTCGGTGTGGCCACCGATTTCGAGGGCGAAGAGGGCACCGAGCTGTCGGCCACTCCCGACCAGTTGCCGCGACTCATCCACGATTTCACCGATACGCCCGACATAGCCCAGGGGGCCGTCGTGGCGTGCGCGATGCTCGGCATTCCGTTCAGATTCACCGGCCTGCGCACGCTTGCCGTCAAGGAGACCGACCGCCGCAAGGCTCTCGTGGCCGAACTCGCCAAGACGGGCGTGCTCGTGGGGATGCCCGACGACGACACCCTGACGTGGGAAGGGGAGCGCGCTCCGATAGGTCAGCTGCCCGTGTTCGACACCTACGACGACCATCGCATGGTCATGGCGCTCGCGCCCGTGGCTCTCTTCATGCCCGGCATAACGGTGAGAAACGCCGAGGTGGTCAGCAAATCATATCCCGACTACTGGGAGCATCTGCGCGCTGCCGGGTTTACGTTGGAGGAAGTCGAACCTCAGACCGCCGAGTAGGATTGCCATGCAGGGTGCATTAATCATTTTGGCGTTCACGGTGGTGGTCGGGGTGATACTCCGCCTCACGCATAAACCCGACCCTGCGCCGTCGGGCGAGGAAGAGACCCCGGGCGGGGCAGGGGAGAGCGCGGAGTGCTGCGGCGTCCATGCCATCTGCGAGAAGCAGATGACTCTGGCCGAAGGGCCCGACTACTTCGACGACGAGGAGCTCGACCGCTTCAAAGGTCACGACCCCGCCACCTATTCGCCCGACGAAGTGGAGGAATTTCGCGAAGTGATGCTCACCATGGAGCCTGCCGAGGTCTACGCCTGGGCCTCGGCCCTGACCCGGCGCGACATCCCTTTCCCCACCTCGCTGCGCCCCGAACTGCTCATGCTCATCAGCGAGGAGTGACCTCCACACCCGCTCACTCTCTCCCACTCACAGACTGACACATTCTCACGTTTCTCACGTTTCAATGCTCGAATACGAATTTTTCAGAAATGCACTGGTGGGCATAGCGATGCTCAGCATAGCCTCGGCCATCATCGGCACCTACATCGTGTCGCGTCGCCTCGTATCGATTTCGGGAGGCATCACCCACGCCTGTTTCGGCGGCCTCGGCCTCGGCTACTACCTCTCGGTGAGCCCCATCGCCATGGCGGCGCTGTTTGCCGTGGTCTCGTCGCTCGGCGTCGACCGCCTGTCGCGCTATCACAACGTGCGCGAGGACTCGGCCATAGCCGTCATCTGGGCCGTGGGCATGGCCTTGGGTACGCTTTTCATATTTCTCACCCCCGGCTACGTGCCCGAACTCAATGCGTTTCTGTTTGGTAACGTCCTGACCATCTCGCGGCTCGACCTCGCGGTGTTTGCCCTCTACCTCGTGGTGCTCGTGGCGATTTTCGCCCTATGGGGGCGGCGCATCAAGCTCGTGGCCTTCGATGCCGACTTCTGTCGGGTGCTACATCTTCCCGCCACGCTTATCACCACCGTGATGACGGTGATGATAGCGCTTTGCATCGTGCTGACCATCAAGATGGTAGGCGTGATGCTGCTGATGTCGCTCTTCTCGTTGCCGCAGATGACCGCCGAACGCTTCACCCGCAGCTTCAACGGCATCATGACAGGCTCGGCCATAATCTCCCTTGCGGCCACCATAGGCGCGCTGTTCCTCTCGACGGTCATCACCGTCCCCTGCTCCGCCCTCATCGTCATCATCCTCGCCGCCCTCTACCTCACCGCCCTCATCGCAAAACGCTGACCCGCCCCCGCGCGCGAGGGTAGCGTCTTCAGGTAGGAATAAATGACAAAACGGGTGCGGCTCGTGTGAGTCGCACCCGTTTTAATAGGGAAGTGCTGGGGATTTTTATTTCGCAGCTTCGATGGAGTGCTTGCGGAACTGCTTGAGGAGTTTCTCAAGTTCGAGGGATACTTTGCGGGCACGTGCGCCGGCTGCCTTGTTGCCGCTTTCAATCTGTGCGGAGGCGTCTTTTGCAAACGATTCGAAGCCGTTGGCAATCTGTTCTACAAGATTTTTCATAAACGAAATGTGTAAGGGATTGGTTGTTTAGATTTTTGCAAATTTACGCACATTTTCCCTACATTTGCAAATGTTTACGGATTTTTTTTACTCATCGGCGCACTTTTTTTAAAAATCGCCGCTACAAGGGCTTAATTTCAACATCGCCGATTGCGAAAGTCACACAGGTTTTTAGTAATTTTGCAGCGTTAAGTATGTGTTAGAAATTATTTAAAGCATTGGCTCATGAATTCTGAGGCGAACTTTCTAATTCGTCTTCGGTTGTTATGGGACCCCATAACGCCTTCAGCCGAATGCAAAATTTCATCCACATACTTCATAACCCAATACATTAAATAATTTCGAACACATACTTATGATAAAATATGATACTTTCCGCCTCGGCAATGGCCTGAGGGTGGTTCACAATTACGACGATTCGACGGCGATGGTGGCCGTCAACCTGCTATATGACACCGGCGCACGCGACGAGCGCGACGACCTCACTGGATTGGCGCATCTGATGGAGCACCTCATGTTTGCCGGCTCGGAGAACGCTCCCGATTTCGATGCTGTGGTGGAGAAGGCGGGTGGCACCGACAATGCCTGGACGTCGGCCGACTTCACCAACTTCCACGAAGTGGCGCCCGCCGTCAATTTCGAAACTCTCATTTTCCTCGAAGCCGACCGCATGAGCCGTCTGTCGCTGACGCAGGAAAACCTCGACGTGCAGCGCGGCGTGGTAATCGAAGAGTTCAAGCAGACCCACCTGTCGCGCCCCTACGGCGACTCCGAACATCATCTGCGCCCGATGCTCTTCACGCGACACCCCTACGCTCACCCCACCATCGGCTCGACAATCGAGCACATCGAGCGCACCACGCTCGACGATATCCTCGACTTCTATCGCCGCCGCTATGCCCCCGACAATGCCGTGCTGGCCGTGTCGGGCCACGTGACGCTCGCCGAGGTGCGGCGCGCCGTCGAGCGTTGGTTCGGACCTATCGAGCGCGTAGGCGTGGCGCCGCGCACCCACGCTCAGGAGCCGCCCGTCAGCGAGCCGCGCCGCAAAGTGGTGAGGGGACGTGTGCCCCACGCGCGCCTCACCGTGGCCTTCCCGATGGGAGGCTACGCCGAGCCGGGCTACCGCGAGGCCGACCTGCTCACCGACGTTCTCGCGTCGGGCAAAGCCTCGCGCTTCTACCGCCGCCTCGTGATGGGGTCGGAGCTTTTCATCACAGCCGATGCGTCGATAATGGGAAGCGAAGAGCCGGGCCACCTGATGCTGCGCGCCGAGCTGACCGATGCCTCAGACGAGGCCGTAGAGCGCGCCCTCGCCATGCTCGTCGACGAGGCGAGCCGCCTGTGTCATGCCGCCTCCGAAGAGCATCCCGACGGCTTGACCGAGCATGAGTTGCGCCGCGCCAAAAACCGTCATGCCTCGCAGACGGCTTTCTCGCTCGTGTCGTGTGCCGACAGAGCCTTGGCCCTCGCCATGGCCGAGATGCATGGCGAAGACATCAATCGCAATGAAGAATTGTTTGAAGTGCTGACGGTCGGCGACGTCACCCGCGCCGCACGCGAAATCATACGCCCCGAGCGGGCCTCGACCCTCGTCTACTTGCCCGAGGCCTGAGCCTCGGCGTCGTGGCGCTCCACGCGTATCAATTCGAGGCGCGTGGCGCTGCGCTCCATCACCGTGAATTGCAGCTGCCCGATGGCGAGCGTCTCGCCCGCCTGAGGGAGTGTGCCCGTGCAGTGCATCAGATAGCCTGCAAGGGTCTGATATTCATCATCCTCCGGAATGTCGAGCAGATAGGTGTCGCGCAGCTCGCGCACCTCGGTGCGTCCCGAGAACTCATAGACACCGGGGGCGATTTCGTTGGCCACGAGGCCGTCGTTGTCATGCTCGTCGCGGATGTCGCCGAAGATTTCCTCGACGAGGTCTTCAAGCGTCACGAGCCCGGCCGTGCCTCCGAATTCATCCACCACCACCGCCATCGAACGCTTCTCGCTCAGCAGGCGGCGCATCATCGTGTTGGCCAGAAGTGTCTCCGGTGCGTAAAGCACCTCCTTGATGTGTTCCTTCCAGTCGGTCGCGGGGTCAAACAGCTCCGAGACGTGGACGTAGCCTATTACGTTGTCGATGTCTTCCTTGTAGACCACGATTTTGCTCCTGCCCGACGACGTGAAGAGTTGCGAGAGCTCGGCGCGCGAGGTGTCGTCGATGTCGACGGCCACCATCTCGTTGCGGGGCATCATGCAGTCGCGCAGCTGCGTGTGCGAGAAGTCGAGGGCGTTGTGAAACATCTTCACCTCGCTCTCCACCTGACGCGCCTCCTCGGGATTGTCGATTACGTCGATTTTCGTGTCGAGATAGTCGTTTAGGTCGCGCATCGAGAGCAGTCCCAGCCCCGTGTGCTCGGTCTTGATGCCCACGAGGCGCATGAGCATTTTCGACAGCCACGACGTGAAGGCGGCTATCGGGTAGAGCAGGATGTAGAAGAAGTAGATGGGGAGGGCAAACACCTTGAGCGACGCATTGGGGTTGATGCGAAACACCGATTTGGGGATGAATTCGCCCGTGAAGAGGATGACGAGGGTTGAAATCAGCGTCTGGAGCGTCAGGATGACACCCTGGTTGGTCGACACATGGTTGTAAATCCACGGCTCGATGATGGCCGCGGCTCCCATACCGTAGACGACGAGCACGATGTTGTTGCCCACGAGGATGGTAGAGATAAAAAACTCCTCGCGCGAATAGTAGCGCGAAATCAGTCGGTTGGTGAGGCCTCCTTTCTGGTTGTCGAGCCCCACACGCACGCGGTCGGCGGTGATGAAAGCTATCTCGGTGCCCGAGAAGAAGGCCGAGAGTATGAGTGAGATGAGGGCGAGAATCAACCAGGCTGTGAGAGACATGTCGTTGGGGTGACTGTAGGGTGGGTGGGTGAGACTGTGGTGAGTTTTTGAATCCGTGAAACGATGCGATGCCGCGACGTCAGCCGACGCGTTTCAGACGTTTCGGGGCGTTGGAATTGTCGGGCTGCGCGGGGGCGGGGTCGTCGACAACGCGTGCCGGTTCGTCGGCGGCCGGCGCGGCCTCGTCAGACTGCGACGTCACCGGGGGCTGTGCCGGGGGCTCGTCGTCGCCGTCGGAAGGCTGGAAGGCCGAGGTGGGGAAGATGCCCGACACGGAGCGCACGTTGTAGCGCGTGAGCTGCTCGTTTGAGTCAAAGCCGTAGCCTTCGAGCACCTGGTCGGGACGCTCGATGTGGATAAACGAGTCGGAATAGAGTTTGTGCTGACGCTGGTCCCAGAAGAGCTGCGGGGTGAGAAATCTCTGGGCGGCCACTCCGGCTATGTCGACGTGGCCGTCGAGACGCCATAGCTGCGAGTGCTTGAAGTAGACCGCCGAGTCGGCCGTGACAGTCGACTGCACGTTCATCTCGGGGTCGTAGGTCTCGAGCCACACCCCTTCGGGGAAACGCCACACGGGGGTGTCGGCATTGTCGTAGACATACCACACCGGGGTCTCGATGCGAAATTTGGTCACGCCCGAGTCAGACACGAGCGTGACGACATCGCGTGTCATCATCGTGGGGAGCTGCGAAGCGTCGGCATCGCCCACGCCTACGCGGTCTTCCTCCTTACATCCCCCGGCGGCCATCGCGACAGCCGAGAGCGCGGCGAAGTATAGCAGACGTCTCACGCGCGTGGTGGTTTTGGGGTTAGCGGAGCTTGTTCTGGAAGAACCACATGGCGTTGAAGTTGACGCCGATGTTGAGCTGGAAGTAGTCTTCCTTGAGGAGCGCTACGGGCGTGGCCTGACGGTTGTGGTATTCGAAACCGATGTTGATGACCGTCTTGGCCTGCTGCACGGGCAGACCGAAACCGCACGAGGCGCCCCACTCGCGCACGTGGTTGTCGCCCACCATCATGTAGTCGCGGTTGTAGAATCCGCCCAGACGGTAGGTGACGCGCTTAAGGTAGGAGCCGCGGAGCGCGGGGATAATCGAGCCGCCGACGGCCACTTTCCAGCGGTCGGCCAGGCGCGTGGCGGTGAAGTTTTCGAGCTGAGTGTACTTGGCTTTGCTCCAGGGCTGATAGGTGAAGTCGGCCTCGATGTGGATGCGGTCGCCGCGGTCGAAGGCCACGCCGGCGCCCCACGATTCGGCCTGCTCGAAGTTGCCGCGCAGGCTCACCTCGCCCGGGTCAATCACCTCGGCCGAAGAGGCCGAGCCCGACGACGACTGGAGATACTTGGTGATGTAGGTCTTGCCGAGGAACGTCTTTTTGGGCGAGTAGGTGAGGCCCACCACGATGCGGTCGGCGCGGTTGAGCGGCAGGGCATACTGCGCGCCAAACTGGAGCGAATAGTCTTTCACCTCCATTTTCTGCTCGAAGATGGCAGCCGAGCCGCCGGTCTGCGAGGCATAGACGTCGTTGACGATGTTGCCGAAGAGATAGCCGACGTTGGCGCCTACCGAGAAGCCCTTGAGGGGTTCCAGACCGATGCCGAGGTAGATGTCGTTGAGGCCGCCGGTGCCCTGGTGGGTGGCGGTGCCGTTGTTGATGTCGGAGCCGAACGCATAGCCCACGCGCGAGTAGGGCACGAGACCCGCCGACATGCCTATCCATTTCGTGATGGGCACCTGGATGGTGATGTATTGCAGCGAGCCGCCCCAGTCGGAGTCTTTCGAGCCGTCGGCGTCGGTGCGGTTGTAGTGGCTCACGTCGAAACCCATGTCGAAAATGAAAGTCATCGAGTCGCAGGCGGCATACGAGGCGGGGTTCATGGCATTGATTTGCCTGCCCGAGCGCATGGCGTAGCCGATGCCGCCCATCTGCCGCTGCGCCGACGAGGCGTAGTCGGAGAGCAGACCATATCCGTAGCGCGAGTAGGGCGACGTAATCTGGGCCGCAGCTTCGGGGGCCGAGGCGGCGATGGCTATGGCCGCGATGACCATGGCGAAGAGGCGGGTTATCTTGTTGTCAGCTATTTTCATTGTATAGGAGTATTCTGTTTAGTCCTTTGCTCACGAGGTGTTCGTCTACCACGACGGGGAAGTCGCATATCGAGGCGAGGTGATGGCCGCACCCTCCGCCGAGCACCACCACGGTGTCGTCGCTCAGACGGCGGCGATAAAACTCAATCGAGGCCAGCACCGAGTAGACGGCGCCGAGCGCTATCGCCTCGCGCGTGGTCTGCCCGAAGAGCCTCTGCGTCAGCTCGGGCATGTTTTCGGGAAACGCCACGAGGGGCAGACGGGCGGTAAACTCGTGCAGCGCGCGCAGCTCCATCGAGATGCCGGGGGCGATGTTGCCTCCGCGGTAGACCCCCTCGGGGGTGACGATGTCATAGGTGACGGCCGTGCCCGCGTCGACCACCAGGATTGGCTTCCCGGCATGTTCGGTCCACGCTCCGACGGCGGCGGCCACGCGGTCGGCTCCGAGGGTGGAGCGCGTGCCATACTCCACCTTGATGGGGAGCGGGGTGTCGGGGGTGAGGCGCATGGCGTGGGCCGACATGTGGCGCAATTGGCGCAGGATGTCTACGTCCTGACGCCCCACGGAGCAATACATCGTGCCGCTCAGCGGCCGGTCGCCCACGAAGTCGGTGAGTTTCGACGGGGTGAGGCGGGGCTCCATGACGAAGCCCTCAGTCTGCGTGCCGTTCCAGAGGGCGAGCTTCGCCTCCGAATTGCCCTGGTCGATGGTGAGGTATAGACCCATATCGTTGAGTTTCGGCTGCAAAATTACTAATAAAGTTGCATTTACGCAAACCCGCGGTCATTTTTCGCCGCGCCCGCTCATGAAGGCGGCATAGATGGTGATGACGGCGCCCGCCATGGTGAATGCTATCCAGTCGTTGCCGCGCACGGTGAAAATCATCACCGCTCCGGCTATGAAGATGACCGAGGCCCACGTCTCCATGCGGCGCAGACGGCGCTCGCGCAGGGGGAGTCCGGCTGTCGACGGCCCTAAGAGGCGGCCGATGAGCGAGAGCACGGCTCCGCAGCTGTAGACCCAGCCGAACACGGGCCCGTAGGCCGTCGGGGTGGCGCCGAGGCGCAGCAGCGGCATGCCCGTGGCGATGAATACGAGTATCAGTCCGAGATTGACGCAGAGGGCCGAGGCGATGCGTCGGGTGTTGTCTGTCATAAGCGTGTGTGGATGTTGGTGGTGCCGACGCCTCACTCGAAGATGTAGACGTCTTCCTCGGGGCGCTGCATGTGGTGTTCCTCGCGCACGATGCGCTCCATGGTCTCGCGGTCGCGGTCGAGCTGACGGTTGAGCCGCCGGTAATACATCAGCGTGTCGCCCGCCTCCGAGATGGCGGCGTTGAGCTCTTCGATGCGCCGCTCCTGCTCAACCGATTTCACCAGCGAGTTTTCGTTGAAGAAAAGCACGACTGCCGCCACACCGATGGCGGCCACCAGTGTAAGCGACAGATAACGTTTGCTCCAGGCTCGAAGCTCCTGATAGTTCATAGAGTGCCCGACACTATTTGTCGGTGTTTTCGTCGATGATGAAGTTGTCGATGTTGGCGGTCACGTGATAGGTGCCGGTGAGGCCCTGGAAGCCGTCGCACACGATGTCAAATTCCACGAGGGTGGCCATGCTGACCGAGGCGCGGATGCGCATGTCGGCTATCTTGGCGGTGGTCACTTCGGTGCCGGCATAGTTCTTGACGGTGACGGTGGTGCCCTCCTCTGTCTTAGAGACGAAGCCGTCGGCGGTGATGCTGACGGGCAGTTTGTCTACCACGATGTCGGTCTGGGTCATCGTTTCGGCAAACTGTGCGTTGCCTATGCGCATGGCCAGGGTGTGGGTGGCGCCGGTGGCCGTGGCGTCCTCTATCGAGTTGGTCACGAGTTGCAGCGTGTAGTAGTTCTTCTCGCCGCCGCGGTAGCTGTAGCGGGGGGTCTCGGTGGTTTCTTCATCCTTGCCGGGGACGCGGTAGGCGGTGGTGGTGCCGAAGAGCAGCAGCTGCGTGGGTATCACCGACACGCTGTAGCGGTTGTTGATGGTGTAGGCTATCTGATAGACGGGATAGAAGTTGCCGTTCCAGACGCGGTTTGAGTAGCGCGCCAGAAATTTGCTCACCACGTATTGCGAGGCGGCGTTGGTGGGCACGAGGTCGGTGCCCTGCATCTTGGTGTAGTAGTAGTCGGCTTCGGCTTTCATCGTGGGCAGGATGAAGCTCAGTGCCGAGAAGTTCTGGGCCAACTGGATGTTAGACATTTCGATGTCGGCCGTGGCTTCGGTGAAGTTGAAGTCGAATTTGTAGCTCGGGGGGGTGTTCGATACGAAGGCCTCGCCGGTCTGGAGGTCGGTGACGTGGTTGAGGCACGATGCTCCGCCATAGGTGGCCGTGCCTTTCTCTTCCACCTTGTCTTCACCGAGACAGGAGGTAAGCGAGGCGGCTGCAACGAGAGCGAGGAGTGAGAGCATGGGTTTCATGTATTGTAGATTGTCTGTTATTATTATTGTTGTCTGTTATTGTTTGTCTTGCAACGCGGCCATAGGCGGCCTCTCTAATAACGCGCCCGCCGCGCTATTATTGCGCCGCGCCGCCGAAAAAGATTGCGCCCACGGCAGTTTACTCCTTTTAGTTAATCATTGTTAAACTTCAATACTTGGTATTGCATAGTTCTTGCAGACGTCGTAACTTTGCGGCGTGAAAGTGGCCCTCGCGGCTCACGTCCCAGTTTACGCAATCAAAACAGACACACCTATGAATATCGACAATCTCCGAACCCAGATGCGCAAGGGTATGCTCGAATACTGCATCCTGCTGCTCCTGCAGGGTGGCGACGCCTATTCTTCCGAGATGATTGAGCGCCTCAAGGCCGCCCGCCTCATCGTGATGGAAGGTACGCTCTACCCTCTGCTGACGCGCATGAAAAACGCCGGCCTCCTGGCCTACCGATGGCAGGAATCCACTCAGGGCCCCCCGCGAAAGTATTACTCGCTCACTCCCGAGGGCGAACTCTTCCTCGCCCAACTGCGCGAGTCGTGGCGCGAACTCGCCTTCACCATCGAAACCCTCTCGGCCGAAAATCTCCCCCAATAACCACCGCTCCCTCACCTCACCACATTAGTTATTATGAAAAAGTCTTTCCCCGCCAACATCAACGGCACAGTCTACTATATCGACGAAGACGCCTACCTGCTTCTCGACCGCTACCTCAACGAACTCCGCCACACTTTCACCGGCGAGACCGGCACCGAAATCGTGGCCGACATAGAGAGCCGCATCTCCGAACATTTCTCGCTCAAGGATTCGCAGGTCATCGTGTTCGAAGATGTCGAGAAGGTCATTTCGGTCATCGGCCGCCCCGAACAACTCGGCGAGGCCGACGCCGACGAGGCCGCGGCCTTCGACCCCGAAGAGCCTAAGGCCGCAGCCTGCAATCAGTCGTCCGCGGCGCAGACGCCTCCTCCCTATCCCGCCGCGGCAGTGGCAGCCGACGGGCGCCGCCGCCTGTTCCGCGACCCGAAGGATGCCGTCTTCGGCGGTGTCTTCGCCGGTCTCGGCTACTATCTGGGCTGGAACGTCACCGCGATGCGTGTGCTCTACGCCACCGCCGCTGTCCTCACACAATTCTGGCCTCTCATGGTGCTCTACCTCGTGGCCTGGATGCTGATTCCCGCCGCGCGCACTCCCCGCCAGATTCTCGAGATGATGGGCGAGCCTGTCAATATCACCACCATCGGCGACACTCTCGTCGACGGCATCAAAGACAATTTCTCTGCGGCCGCCACCGGGGTCGGCCACACTTTCGCTCGTGGTTTCCAGTCTATCGGACGCATCGTCATGGCTTTCTTCGGCGGCGTGGCTGCTCTGGCCGCTTTCGCTCTGGCCATTGTCGCGCTCGTCGTCGTGGCGGGTATAATCCTCTGGACTGCAAACGATAACGCTTCGATTCTCAACACTTTCAGTGCCGACCAATTCGGCTCGCTCACTCTGGGCGGCATCACCTTGGTGCTCATCTTCACGGCCATAATCATCCCCTTGGTGGGGCTGGCGTGGGGCGGACTGATGGCGCTCTTCAACGCTCCCGCTCCCTCGCGCGCCACGGTCATTTCGCTCATCCTCATCGAGGTGTGTGTCATCGTGGCCGCCACTGTCTTCGGTGCCGTGGCCGGCGAGACGTTGGAGTCATACTCTTCTCTGGTCGAGACGGCTTGCATGACGCCCGTCTGCGTCTCGCTCACCATAGCCTGAGCGTAGGCATCGACGCCAGGGCGTAGTCGCGCAGATACTTCCGCCCGGGCCTCACGCTACGCGCCTCCTCGCGGGCCACCCACAGCCCTACGGCGCGCGTCACGAGCAGGTCGTCTCTGCATCCGGGGCGCGCCGCCTCGCTCCCGTCGGGCAGCTGCTCGTAATGGCGAAGCTCTTCTACCGCTTCGGCCGACCGCTCCCGGTAGGCGCCGTCGCGCACCATCGCCGTCAGGTGGCACACCATGGCATTCTTCATGGCCGGACTGACGTGAAGTCCCTCCTTGCCATGCTTTCGATATAAGTTTGGATAGTTACCCTTCAGAAGGTCGAGGATGTAGAGTCCGCGGCCTTCTGATTGTGGTTCGCGGTCGAAGGTGGCCACGACGAGCCGCGCGTCGTTGTAGTGTCTGCCCATCGCTTCGGCGCGCCGCGCAAGGTGGTCGTAGTCGGAGTGGCCTGCCCACTGTGCCACTACTTCGGGCCGCGGCCCGTCGGTGCGCATCACCGCCACCACCGACCGCGCTTCGCCTGCCTTGCGCCCGCCGATGTCTACCACGGCCATGTAGCGCCCTCCCTCTTCGGGGCGGCGCCAGAGGCGGCTCTCTCCCTCGCCGCGCTCTCCCTCCTCACACCCTTCTTCGAGGCGCTCGAGGTCGGCGTTGTCAAACACGCCGCTCCCCGAGGTCGAGAAGGCTTCTTCGGGGGTGGTGGGAAATTCGGCCATAAGGTCGCGGTGGGTGGCATACTCGCGACGGCGGCGTTTATACCATGCTATCGCTTCGAGGGTGCAGCCGTGGCGCTCCCACAGTTCGCGTTCGTAGTCGTCGAGGGTCTCGAAGAAGGCTTCGGGGTCGGCCACGCGCTCGCGGTAGATGTCTATTTCGTGCCACGCCACGAAGAAGGGTTCTTTGTCGCTCCCGCCGGGGCCGGTGGCGCGCTCCCATTCGCGGTGGAAGTAGTTGCCCACGCCGTTGGCGGTGCTTTCCATCACTATCAGCGAGAGCGGTTTCGACGCGATGCCGCCCGCCAGCGAGCGCATCAGGTCGGTCGGACTGTGCTGCGGGGTGTCGCGCCAGAAGGCCACTTCCGACAGATGGGCCAGCGAGATGTCCTGACCGCGCACGGAGTCCTGGTTTTCGGCCGAACACACGGTCAGTTTGCTCCCGCGCCCGGCTATGACGCGCGTGTTTTGCGTGCGCTCGAAGGGGCGCAGCTGCGGCGCTTCTTCCTCGTCCCAGAGTTCTTTGGGATAGTTTTCGAGCAGTCGCGCCATCATGCCGCGCACGGTCGACGAGGTGTCTTTCACGTGGGCGCAAATCAGTGAGTGCCAGTTGCGTGCCAACACTATCTGTATCCATGCGCAGTAAATCTGCACGAGGGTCGACGCGCCCCACTGACGCGCCTTGAGCACGATGACGCGCAGCGGTTCGCCGCGGCGGCGTTGCGCCTCGAGTGTCTCCACAAGTCGCCGCTGTGGGCGGTTAAGGATGAAGGGCACCTCGGCCCCCGTGAGTTTGTCGGTGATTTTCACGCAGCGCGCCGCCCAGTATTCGAAGTCGTGGCGTATGCGCAGACGCTCCCACTCGGTGTCGGTGAGCGCCTCCGAATAGTGAGGGTCGCTCACCATCGCGTCAGGCAGGTAGTGCATCACCCCCTTGCGTCTCACCGCCGTGCGCCATCCCGCCGTAGGCGAGCCGGTCAGAGGGTCATAGTTGGCGGAGGCAATCCGCGCCTTCCGCGCCATATTTTCTGTCAAAATTGTCATAACGATTTGTTTTTTAAAAGTTTCTCTCTCGATTAATCCCGATAACTCCCGATTAATCTCGCTAATTCCCGATTAATCTCGATTATTCTATCCCTATCCCCTTGCCGGTGGCTTTGATTTCTATCCTCAGCGCGTGGGCGTGGGGCGCGGCGAGCGCCACGCAATAGGGATGCCGCAGGTCGCCTTCCGCCTTGACGCTCATCGCGTTGCGCGGGTCGGGCGTGGCGGTGGCCGAGGGGAGCGGCGTCACTTTCACCGTGGCTTCCACTTCGCGCCCGGTCAGTCCGGTGTCGAGCCTGACTATGCGCGGGCGGCATGGCCCGGCGAGCTTCCGGGTGGTTTCGTATTCCACCTCCTTGCTGTCGCCTCCCCACGTCTCGCGCGAGGCGTCGAGTAGCCTTCCCTCCCGGTCGGCCACTATCAGTCCGCCCCCGCAGGTGAGCATCGACTCCACGGTCAGGTCGTCGCGGTAGTAGCTCCCGCCGTCGCTTTCTATCACGCGCAGCGGGGGCTGTGGCTCCGGCTTCAGTAGAGGGTCGGAGATGTCGCCGAGGTCTACGCCCCCTCCGCCTATCACCGGTTTGTCGGCTGTAGCCGCGGCGGCGGCGCTCTCTTCTTCGCTGTCTGACAGACACCAGTACTCGCCGCGGCTCTCTTCATAGCCGAGTGCGTCGGCGCCTGCGTGGCGCGCCACGGTCAGCGGTTTGTGCGAGGTCGAAAAGGTGATGAGGTCGTCGCCCGCGAGGGCCGACACTGCCGTGGCCGACACTGCCACTCTGCGGCTCTCGCCCACTCCGCGGGGGTCGAGGCGCATGGCGGTCAGGGTGGAGCGCGTGGCGCTGACTCTCACCATGTCGATGCCTCCGCACCCGAACACATAGAAGATGTTTCGCCCGAATTCCAGCCCTCCCGAAGCGCGCGGGGCGGCAGCCACTGCCGTCACTTCGCCGGCCGAGGTGGGCGTGACGGCCACGAGCCGCGTGGGGTCTGACGCTTCGGCCAGCCCGACCAGCGAGAGGTCTTCCTCTTCGTCGTCGCCCGACGTGCTTCCCGATGCGCCGGGCATGGGTTCGGAGGTGCCGAACGTGGCGGTCTCTACTGCCTTCAGGTCGGGGTCGAGCCAGTAGCTGCTCAGGCCGTCGGCTGTCGGGGTCAGCGCGAAGCGCCGCCATGTGCCTCCGGCGCTCAGGGTCAGCGCGGTGGCGTCGCCGTCGGGATAGACCAGCAGCGGCGAGAATGCCGTCAGGCTGCGCTCTGTGGGTGAGGCTATTCTCACGCTCTCGCCCCCGGGGGTCTCTGCGGTGGCTTCGTAGGTGGGCGCGCCTGTTTCGGCTTTCGTCTCTGTGGCAAGCTCTACGGGCGAGTAGCCGTCAAACCTTATCCTCCGAAGTCCGCCCCACACCACTGTCTCGCCCGACGAGTCGCCCGTCACTGCTCCGAAGGCGTGGGGCGCGGTCAGTTTGCCGAGTCGCCGCGCGGCGGTGGCTTTCGAGGGCGAGGCGGCAAGGGCGGCGATGTGGCGCTCGGCAGCGGTCAATACCGTCGTGAGCCGTTTGGCCTGGAGGGCGTAGGTGTTGCGCTGTGTGTCAAAGGGATGCAACTCTTCTACGGCGTCGCGCCGGCAGCGCCCCGCTTCGGCCATGGCCAACGCGCCGCGCTCTGTCAGCATCAGCCCTACGGCGCGGTGCAGCCTGCTCCCCGCTTCGGCGGGATGGGCGTCGCGCGGTGCGCCGGGGAGCCAAGCCGTCAGCCCTAAGGTGTTGGTGGCGGCGCGCACGAGGCGCGTCTCGCACGAGGCGCTCGCTTCGAGCGGATGAAGCTGCGGCGACACCACCACTTCCACTTCGGCTGTCATGGCGTCGAGCCCGGTCTCCCACTCGTCGCTTTTCACCAGCTTGAGTCTGAACCCTCGCGCGCTGAGTGTCAACCCGGTGGCGCTGCTCGCTCCGGTGGCTATGCGTGCCGTCGCGCTCGCGGTGGCTTGCACGCCTTCGGGCAGTCCCGCTATCACGGGGGCCGATTGGTAGAGCGTGCGCCCGGCGCGGTCTTTCAGTCGGTAGCTCGCCATGACGGGCTGAATGAAGAGACGCGCGGCGGCGGCGCGGTCGGCTATGTCGGTGTAGAGTTGTGCCATCTGTTTCCCTATGGTGCGGGCATCCGCTTCGCTCAGCGCGCTGTCGCGCTCGCTGTAGCTGTCGCTGAGCCGCACGCTCGCTGCCGTGGCGCTGAACACCTCCATCGGCTCGGCCGCAAAACTCAGCGGCACGCGCTTCACCGTGTAGTCTGTCCTGACGTAACGCCCTGTGGCTGTGTCAAATTTGTGAAGCGTCGGCACGGCCCCCGCGCCGGTCAGCGCTATCCCGTCGGCGATGCCCACCACCGCCGACGGCTTCCCGCCATGCGTCAGTCGCTGTATCGCCCTGCTACCGTCGGCATACAGATGCGCCACTCGCACACTCTCCGACCCCGACGAAAACACCGACACCGTGCCTCCGCCATTCTCCCTGCGACCCCCGTAAAGCAACCTGCCCCCGGCAATCACACCGTTTCCAATCATTTCCACCGGAGTCCCGACAGCTTCCCGTCCACCCCCGGCCCTACTTCTCAAATTCTTCATAATCCTATCATTCTTATTTTTGTTAAAAATTCGCCCTCACCCCGCGCCCAAGGGCGCGCCCCTCCGCCTCTGCGGTTTTAATTTTTGGAGGTGGGGCGGGCTTTAGCACGCCCGCCTCGTCCCTCCCGCGTCTCTCCGCCCTGTCTCTCCGCCGCCCCTCCGCGACGGCAGCGTTTGTCTTTGGGTGGTTGCGTCTCCGCGCCGCTCTGCCTCTGCCCCGCGCCCCAAAGGGGTGCGCCCCTCCTCCGCGTGCCGCCCAAAGGCGCCGCAAGGCGCGCCCCCTCCGCCTCTGCGGTTTTAATTTTTGGCGGTGGGGCGGGCTTCAGCACGCCCGCGGCCTCCCTGCCGCGTGCCGTCCCCGTCGCCTTTCCGCCGCGTCCTCGTCTCTGCGGCGTCTCTGCCGCGTGCCGTCACCGCCGCCTTCCCGTTGCGCCGCCTTCCCGCCCTCGGTTCCGATTCTTCAGATTCCTCTGATAGCTCTGATTCCTCTGATAACACCCTCCATTGCCTCCGCGTCCCCCCGGCGGCAGCAGCGTTTGTCTTCGGGTGGTTGCGTCTCCGCGCCGCCCTGCCTCCGCCCCGCGCCCCAAAGGGG
>JAIDCC010000103.1 GCA_029056055.1 Duncaniella sp. | reverse complement strand
GGCCCACCCCGCGCCCCTCGCGCCCTCTCATATCAGATTTATAAGAATTATCAGAATTATTAGAATTAGATAATCCCGCTTTTATCTAATTTTTATAATTCTGATAATTCTTATATTGTAATATAATCAGAAAATTCATATCTTTGCAAAATCATAACAAATTAACCATGGAACATTTCTTAAAAGTCTCCGGCGACTACACACGATGGAATGTTTATCGCAAGGCGGTAATCATCTCAGACGTGACGGAGCTTTTCATCACGCGGGCTCTTCCAAGGGGGATTCGGACAATCGACCAGATGCGACAGGCCGCCCGCTCCTGCAAACAAAACATCGTAGAAGGGATAACCGACGGAACCGTCTCAACAGAAATGTGCCTGAAACTGCTTGGCGTAGCACGAGGCTCCGCTCGCGAGCTGCTTGAAGACTACGGTGACTTCCTGCGTCAGAACCGTCTGCAGATTTGGTCGATGATGGACCCGCGGACGAGGCAAACCCGTGACATCTGCCGGCTCGACAACGATTCGTTCAGATTTGTAGAGAGTTGCCGCCTGCGGTCAAACGAGACCGTGGCAAACATCATGATTACGCAGCTCAAACAGATGGATGCAATGCTCGCAGGGTGCCTGAAGAAAATCGAGGAGGGATTTCTTGAAAAGGGCGGCGTGCGCGAGGCCATGACAGCCGCCCGAAAGAAAAAGCGTGGTTTCTAACCCACGCTTTCCGATGTACTCTGACTAATCATTGTGCCTGAGACTTCTCTAGTTTTATGGGAAGATTTATCTGTATTCAAAATTTAACATCATATAGTTTTACATCGAAACAATCAGTTGTAAAACCGCAATACTATAACCATGACGATAATTGAAGCAATGCAGGCGCGACGATCGGTGAGGAGTTTCGATGGGAGCCGACTCACCTCTATACAAACCGAACTACTACAGCACGCGATTGAAGAATCCTATAGTCCGTTTGGAGGCAGAGTCACCATACGTTTGAAAGAATTCGATCTACGCCAAGGTTTCAAACCGAGTACCTACGGTTTCATCAAAGGCGCCACCACATTTTTTCTGCTTGCGATGGCCGACGACGAAGCCTCAGCACTTACCGCGGGATTTCAATTCGAACAGGTGATACTCCATGCATGGCAAATGGGACTCGGCACATGCTGGATAGCCGGGACTTTCAAATGTTCCGATTTCGACCGCGATGAGACATGGCCCGACGATGAGATGCTAAAAGTTGTCTCGCCTGTAGGACACGCTATCGATCCGACTTTTCGTGAGAAACTGATGCGTCTGGCTGCCGGCAGCAAACACCGCAAACCATTTGATACTCTCTTCTTCAACAGAGATTGCTCTACATACGTCGCACCAGACAATCAGTTCCGTGAAGCGCTCGAAATGCTTCGGCTTGCACCTTCGTCAACTAATTCGCAGCCTTGGCGCGCACTCGTTAGCGGCGACCGCGTAGATTTCTATTGTCTCCCCAAAGGTCCTCTCGCCCCCCTCGACACAGGTATAGGTATCTGTCACTTTGTAGAGACTGAGAAATTCTACGGTTACGAGGGCACTTTCTCAAAAATAATCGATGCCCCACAGGCACCTGACAACTGGCGCTACCTCGTCAGTTACTCCCGCCTCTCCTGACTCCTAATCCACATCAATGAATGTTTAAATCTATATCTCAATCTCCCGGTACTCCAGAACTCAAAACGTTTGGTGATTTCCTCCATTACGCATATGCAAATATGCAGATGCTTATTATGGCTATTAGCACGGGACGCGAAAAATTCGACCGTACATGTTTCATGGTGCGATCCAAAGCATTTAAATCATATCGCACAAAACAATGGCACATTCAGGATCTGCACATAAACAACGTATGGAAGATGATGAATGGTGAATACTGTTGGTATTGTCTTTCTAAGTTTCAAAAGCAGGAATTAACAATTGAGCACATCTTTCCTCGCTCGAAGGGCGGCTCGAATGACATTGACAATATCGTTTTGGTCTGCAAGTCATGCAATTCTTCAAAACAAGCGTTGGATGTTCTTGAATGGTTTATCGACACTAAAAAGGAATGGCCAAAGCCGTATGTCTTTGCCTACTATCTTAAACTTGTATACCTTTATGCCGTGCGGAACAACTTGCTTGATTTAACTTCAGAGGAAATAGACCAGCTGGCATTACCATTTAAATACCAATACCTTCCCCTAAGATACTCTGAACAATATCTCGAAGATTCTTCTAACGCATGCATTGATAAGAGACATCCTGATAACGCAGACGCTTACATTGTGACATAAGTAATTTCAAAGATTCAAACCACGTGGAGAGCAAATTTGAGAATTAATTCACTACAGTTCCCTCGAATAAAAATTTTCACTTTCGCGAAATTTTTTTTGGTATTGATGAACCTTTTTTCACGGCGGGGTGTTTTATAGATGAAAGTGAATATTTTTGCACTGTGTTTTCATGGTATTAGATTAAGGTTAAAAAGAACCAAGCGGCGCGTCGAGACGACGGGCCGCTTGGTTCTTTTATCAGTCTGCCTACGCATCGCTGAGCGCGGCGGCTGAGAAATCTGAATTGAAGTCGGGGTGAGGCCGGAGCCTCGGCGACGTGTGGGGGGCGCGATTAGCGACGCTTGCGCGAAGCTGCTTTCTTGCGGGCAGCGGTGGCGCGTGCCTTGCGGGCTTTCTTCGAAGCCTTGGCGGTGCGGGGAGCTACCTTGCCGTGGATGTTGCGGTCGAAGGCAAACACTTCGTGGATAGGAGCCTTGGTGTCGAAGTCGATGATTTGGGCGGGGTTGATGGGCAGACCGAGGTAGCGGGTCTCGAAGTGGAGGTGAGGACCGGTGGAGCGGCCTGTGTTACCGCCGAGTGCAATGGGGTCGCCGGCTTTGACGGTCTGGTCGGGCTTGACGAGGAAGCGCGAGAGGTGGCCGTAGACGGTCTCCATGCCGTTGTCGTGGCGCACTACTACGTAGTAGCCGTAGCCTTTGCCTTCATACTTGGTCATGCGCACCTTGCCTGAGAAAGCGGCGCGGACGGTGTCGCCCACCTGCACCTTGAGGTCAATGCCGTAGTGCATACGTCCGAAACGCGAGCGGTAGCCGTAGGGCGAAGTCACGTGGCCGGGGACGGGAACTACAAATTCGCTGACGTCAATGTTCTTCTTTTCGGGGATAGTGACAGCCGAGCCGTAGGGATTGACGCGGTCGTTCACCCAGAAGTTGGCATAAATCTCGTCGCTGTCGGCAGCCTTTTCGCGGGCTTCGATGCTGTTGAAGAGAGCTTCGTTGTTTTCAATCTTGAAAGGATTGGTCGAAGGCTTCTGGTTGGCTATAAGGGCATTATGCTGGCTGGCGTGCGAGTCGGGCAGACGATACTGCGCGGCCGAGGTCAGTGAGGTAATGGTCAGTGTGGCGAGAGTGAGGAGATATGAGATTTTTTTGAGTATCATCGTTGATGGTTATTCTTTTCGGTAATTAGTTTCGGCAAGAAGTGGGCCGTAGGGGGTTAAAAAACTGTGCGGTCGAGATAAGTGATTGGAAGGAGCCGGCCTCTTGACCGGCGGTGTCGCTGACTGATGAGCCTCAGCGCGGGGCTTTTTCGTGGCTCAGCCCTCTATCTCGTCGGCCGAGTAGAGGAACGGAAGAGCGTTGAGCTTGTAGTCGAAGATTTCATCGCTCTTGAAGAAGCGTTTGATTTCGACTTCGGCATCTTCCGGAGAAGAGGAGGCGTGGATGATGTTTTCCTGTCCGGAGACGGAGAAATCGCCACGGATAGTGCCGGGGGCAGCCTTGCGGCCGTTGGTGGCACCGGTGAGATTGCGAACCACTTCGATAGCGTCGAGACCTTCGAGCACCATTACAATCACCGGCGACGCTGTCATCGAGCCGATGATGAGAGGGAAGAAGGGACGGTCGACGAGGTGGGCGTAATGCTCGCGGAGCAATTCTTCTGAAAGCTGCATCATCTTCATGCCGCAAATTTTGAGTCCTTTGCGCTCGAAGCGTTCAAGCACCGTGCCTACGAGGCCGCGCTCTACTGCCGAGGGCTTAAAGATGATGAGTGTCTGTTGCATTGCCATAGGGGAGAGAGTTTTTAACTTATTTTAAGAGCTTCGTTGCTCTTGTCTCAAAAGTAGTAATTTCGCGCTAAGTATCAAAATGTTAGCACTCCCCTTTTCGTCGATGTGACGTTAATGTAATTTAATTGTAACAGAATTTGATTTGATACTCAATAAGTTATCTCCAAACTACAATTTTTGTTAAAAATCTACAATTTGATTTTGCATTTCAGAGGCCATGTAAAAATATGTAAAAGTTTGTATTTTCAACCACTGAAATTTTAACAAATGCCGTCAAGAGGCCTCGAAAACCCTATGGTCGCACCACAAATTCCACCTCTTTAAACGCAAAGGTGTGGGTGACGCCCGACGGGGTTTCGACGATGGTGAGATGGCCCGACGGCGCCACGCTTTCGAGTCGTCCGTCAAACTCGCGCCCTTCGGCCACGTGACGATAGCGCGCCGTGACGCCGCGGCGGTAGAGACGCCCGTGGTAGGCCTCGCGGAGCGCGTCCCACGCGGAGGCGGGGGTAGAGAGCCGGGCGAGGATTTTGACGGCCACGAGGCGCAGCAGGGGGTCGAGCGGGGTGTCGACGCCGGTCAGCTGCTTCACCGACACGGGATTCGGGGCATCGGAGCGGAACAGGTCCTGATTGACGTTGATGCCGATGCCGGCGATGGCGCGCGAGAGGGTGCGGCCGCTCAGCGAACATTCCAGAAGGATGCCGCAGATTTTGCGGTCACCGACGTAGATGTCGTTAGGCCACTTGATGGAGATGTCGCGGCCGGGGAGGATGGTGTCGAGGGCGTCGACGATGCCGAGCGCCACCATCTGCGACACTATGAACTGCTCGGTGGCGTCGGGCCGGGGCGAGCGGAGCATCATCGAGAAAGTGAGGTTTTTGCCCGGCTCGGCCTCCCACGAATTGCCGCGCTGGCCGCGCCCCGCGGTCTGGCTGACGGCGCTGATGATGGCGCCGTGGGGCAGCGAAGCCCCCTCGGTCGCCATGAGTGACGAGGTCGAGGGGGTCTCGGCTACGGTGATGATTTCAAGATTTGTCATTTTCGCGGGCCAGGGGGTCAGTCGTCAATCGAGAGCGTGCGCGAGCCGTCGGGGTTGACGGTGATGGCAACGCGGACGGTGTCGTCGGGCAGGATGTCGTCGATGCGGTCGGGCCATTCGATGAGGCAGAGCGCGCCCGAGTCGAGATAGTCTTCGATGCCTATGTCGAAAGCCTGTTCGAGATTTTCGATGCGGTAGAGGTCGAAGTGATAGATTAGCTCGGCGGTGGTGTCCGAGCGGTATTCGTTGACAATCGAGAAGGTTGGCGAGCCGGTGGGGTCGTCGGTCACACCCAGTTCGCGTGCCAGGGCGTTGATGAAGGTGGTCTTTCCGGCACCCATCTCGCCGTCGAAGGCATAGATGGTGCGGTCGTCCATCAGTTCGAGAAACTTGTGGGCCGCTTCGGGGAGCGCCTCAACCGAGGGGATGTGTATCTGTTTCATTTTCGAAGAGTGTATATTATTTCGGAGCGAGTGTGATGAGGGGGATGAGCATTTCCTGCATTGAGATGCCTCCGTGCTGGAATGTGCCGTCGTAATACTGCACGTAGTGGTTGAAGTTGTTGGGATAGGCGAAGAAGTCGCGTTCGCGGGCGAAGATGTAGGCCGACGAGACGTTGGGCGACGGGAGGCCGAAGCGCGCGGGCTGCTTGATTTCGTAGACTTCCTTGGCGGGATAGGCCAGGTTTTTGCCAATCTTGTAGCGGAGGTTGGAATTGGTGTTCTTGTCGCCTACCACCTTGACGGGACGGTCGACGCGGATGGAGCCGTGGTCGGTGGTGAGCAGGATGCGTCCTCCCGACTCGGCAATGCGGCGGAAGATTTCGAGCGCCGGCGAGTGGCGAAACCACGACTCGGTGATGGAGCGGTAGGCGGCATCGGTCGACGCGAGCTCGCGAATCATGCGCGACTCTGTGCGGGCGTGCGAAAGCATGTCGATGGTGTTGATGACGACGACGTTGAGGTCGTTGGCGCGCAGGTTGGCAAACTCGCGCAGGAGGCGTTCGCCCGCAGCCGAATCGTTGATTTTGGTGTAGGAAAACTTACATTTGCGGCGATAGCGCTCGAATTGCGTGGCAATGAGGGGCGACTCGTTGAGGTTTTTGCCTTCGGGGGAGTCTTCGTCGACCCACAGCGAGGGAAACAGACGCTCGATTTCGATGGGCATCAGTCCCGAGAAGATGGCGTTGCGGGCATACTGCGTGGCCGTGGGGAGGATTGAGGTGTAGAGCTCGTCGGTGAACGTGAAGTGGTCGGCGAGCAGAGGCTTGATGACCGCCCACTGGTCGTAGCGGAAATTGTCGATGATGATGAGCCACACCTTTTCGCCCGAATCGAGCATCGGGAAGACACGGCTTTTGAAAATGTCGGGCGACATGAGGGGGCCGTCGAGCCGCACGGCGCCCTTGGCCGTCGGGACAACCCACGACTCGTAGTTGCGCGCCACGAATTTGGCAAACGCCCCCTCGGCCTCCTGCTTCTGCATCATGAGCATGTCGGCCATGCCCGACTCGGCGCCTGAGAGTTGCAGCTCCCAATGCACGAGCAGCTTGTAGAGCTCCATCCAGTCGGCGAGGGTGCGGGCGTCGCCTATGCGCATGGCGATGCGGGCGAATTCCTGGCGGTAGTCAGTTGAGGCCACGTCGCTGACGAGGCGGTCGGAATGGAGGTTTTTCTTTATCGACAGGAGAATCTGCGAGGGATTGACCGGCTTGATGAGATAGTCGGCTATTTTGTTGCCCACGGCCTGGTCCATGATGTTTTCTTCCTCGCTCTTCGTAATCATTATGACCGGGATGTGCGGGGCGGCCAACTTGATGCGTTGCAGGGTTTCGAGCCCCGTGAGCCCCGGCATGTTTTCGTCGAGGATAATGAGGTCGAAATTCTGCTGCTCTACGAGGGCCAGGGCATCGGTGCCGCTGTTGGCGGTCACGATGTCATAGCCTTTGGTCTTGAGAAAAAGTATGTGGGGCTTCAGGAGGTCTATCTCATCGTCGGCCCAAAGGAGTGTAGGCATGATGGGGAGCGGGGTGATTGCGTGTGGGGGTTAGTATTCGTCGTCGTCATCACCCTCCGAGCCTATGGGATAGGAGGGCATGGGACGGGTTGAGGGAGCTGAAGGTTGAGGCGCGGCTGCCGGGGCCGTCGGCGCGGGCTTCACGGGTGTGGAGGCTGCGGAGCGGGACGGAGCCATCGGCGCGGGCGAGACAGGCTGAGGCGCAGGAGTCGGCGCGGGAGTCGGCTCGGGAGCAGCTTCGGGGGTTGACTCGGGGGTTGGCTCGGGAGCGGGCGCCGGGGCTTTCGCTTCATCGTCCTCTCCGACTGTCTCGGCGGACGTCGGTTCAGACGGCTTTTCGGGCTCGGCTACTTCTGTCGGTTGGGCAGGGAGCGCGGGGGTCTGGGCCGGCTCGGTCTCAAGGGTCTCGATTTCGATGGTCTCCTCGGCGGGTTCGGCAGGCTCGTCGCCTGTGGGGACGTAGATTTCGTCGGCGGCGGGATACTCGTCGGGCGGGAGGGTGGCCTCGTGGACTTCGCGCACGGTCTCTTCGCCTATGAAACGGAAATAGTCGTCAAACGAGCCTCCGCCTGTGAGGAGCTTCTCGAAGTTGGCGCGCGAGATTTCGACCGGGCGCACGGCAGCCGGCATCGAGAATGTGCCGTCGCGGTCGAGCAGGCTACGATAATGGCGCAGCTCGCGGTCGTTGTCGAAGCCCTTGACGATGAGCATGCCGAGCGGACCGAAGTTCATCAGTTCGAGGTCGAAGTCTCTCACCACGAATGTGCTGAAGTTGTGGCGCGCCACTTCGTAGAGCAGCTGCGCGGGGGCAATCTCGTCGGTGGGGAAGAGCAGCACGAGGTAGTGGGGGTCGTCGGGGGCGAGTTCAAACTCAATGGCCTCGCCGCCGGTGGCGGTAGAGTCGTTGGTGAGGCGCACGTCCCAGAGCATGCCGCGCGAGTTGGAGCCGCCCGACTGGAGGTCGCGCCCCTGCCCTATCCCTTTGAGCCATGCCGACGCCATAGATGTCAGGTCGGTGTCGGGATAGCGCCGGAGGAGGTCGCGGATGGTCTCGGCAAACTTGCCGGAATTTCCGTCGGTGACATAGGCCAGCGCGTGGAGGAACATGAATTTGGGCATCAGCGGCGAGAGCGGATAGGTGGCTTCCATGTGGGCGTAGGCGTCGTGAACGTCTGCGTTACGGTCGGCCAGGTAGTCTTCGTAGGCTTTGTCGTAGAGCGACTCCTGCTCGGCGTTCATGGCGCGCAGACGGTCGAAGTAGGCGGGGTCTGACATGGCCTGGGCATAGCTCGACTCCGGAAATTCGGCCAGAATGGCGAGGCGCCAGCGCTCACCCTCGTCGGCGCGTCCGCGGCGCATGGCCATGAGATAGCGGTTGTAGAGGATGTCGAGGCGGTAGACGTTGTCGGGGTAGCGGGCGTTCAGGCGGTCCCATTCGAGCGAGGCGCCTCCGAAGTCTTCGAGTTTGTCCTTGAGGATGAGACCCGAATTGTAGAGGCCTTCCTGAATGATGTCGTTGGCGGTGACGCGCTCTTCGGGAGTCGAGGGTATCTGTTTGAGATAGTATTCGGGATAGTGGGGGTCGGCGGCGCGCTCTTCGGCCTCCTTGTCTTCATCGGCGCCCGAGCCGGGGCCGTCGGTCTCGCTGCCGTCGGCTGTCGCGTCGGCATCGGAGTCGGAGGTGCCGAAGTCGTCCATCGAGAATGAGGTCTTGTTGCGTCGGCGCCAGTCATCTTCGAGCTTGCGCGAGCCCCATTTCTTCTGGAACTCGGTGCGGCCGGCGTTGCGCGCGGCCTGATTGTAGAAGTACCACGACTTGTCGGTGTTCATCTGAAACGCCGTCGGGGCATTGTTGGCGTTGAGGTTGCCCTCACCTTCGTGGGCCGCGAGGTATTCCTCGCGCGCGGCGGCCTCGGCTTCCTCCTTCTCGCGCTTCTTGAGGTCGTCGATGATGCGCTCCACCACCTTCATTCGCTCCGCCTCGGGCATGTCGGCCAGTCGCAGCAGCGAGTCGTTGAGCATGACGTTCTGGGTGTAGACGGCCAGCTCGTCGAGCACGTCGGAGCGGCGGCGCAGCGAGTCGAGTCCCGGCCAGGTCTCGGGCAACTGTGCCACCCCCTCGGCATAGCAGGGCTGTGCCAGGTCGTAGCGCTGACGGTCGTAGTAGAGGCCTCCGAGTTTCACCTGCGAGATGGCTTTGTCGAGGCCGTTGCGCGTGGAGTTTTCGGCGGCGAGCACATAGTTGGCTATGGCGTTGGCCGTGTCGCGGCGCGACAGGTAGAGGTTACCGATGGCATAATAAATCTGGTCCTGATACTCGCGGTTGACGCCGTAGCGCAGCATGCGGCGCAGGGCCTTGACTTCGGGGGTGATGTCGGCGCCGTCGAACACCTCGCTCTGGCGGATGCGCGAGTTGAACTTGGCGCGGTATGACGAGGCCGCCTTCTCGGCTTTGCCGTAGGCTTCGTAGGCCTCGGCGTTGCGCCCGAGGCGCCCGAGCAACTGCCCGAGCAGGAAGTTGAGGCGGCTCTTCTGCGAGCCCTTGGCATAGCGCAAGGCTTCGCGCAGGGCGGGGATGGCGCGCTCGTAGTCGTGCGAACGTATGTAGAGGTCGGCCTCCGAGAAGTTGTAAAGCTCCTTGAGGGTGTTCGAGGTCAGCTCATCCTCCTTGACGCGACCCAGAATGGTTTCGGCTTCGAAGAGCCACCCCATGGCCAGGTAGGAACGTGCTTCCCAGAGCTGCGCTTCGGTGACGGTCTGCGGCAGCCACGTGAAGTGGCGGCTGACGTAGTAGAATGTCGAGGCGGCTCCGAGGAAGTCGCCGCCGTAGTATTGCGAGCGCCCCATGAGCATCCAGGCGTTGTGGAGGAAGGGGTTATACTCCTCGCGCTTCATCCAGGCCTTGTAGTCGGGGTCATTGGCCTTGCCGCTCTTGCGCTTCGGTTTCTTCTTGATGGTGCGGAGCTGGATGGCTTTCTGCGCCTTTTCGATGGAGCGGGTGAACGAGCCCGAGGGCTGGGGGGCTGATTTCACTTCGTAGGCCTCGGCGGGGTGCATGAAGAGCACCGGGGCGGTGAAGTCGTCTTCGTAGGCGCGCTCCATCTCGGCGAGGGTCTCGCGGTAGTGCTGGTCGCCGTTGAAGTAGACGTTGTAGCGGGTGATGAAGGCCTGATAGTTGCGCGAGGCAGCGGTGTTCTTTTTCGGAGAACACGCTGTCAGGAGAACCACGACGGCTGTCAGCACGGCTATGGCGAGGGTGTGAGACTTCAGGCGCTTCTGTTTCATTCGGTAGACGAGGGTAGAGGGTTGGAGAGGGAGCCGGGGCGGCGGAATGCGGCGGTGCGGAGGCGGATGTTGGCGCGCAGACACTCGCTGTAGAGCCATGGCTCGGCCCCGTGATAATCGCCGGTGTTGAGGATGTCGAGTATGTTTGGGAGGGAGGAGCCGTCGTAGCCCTCGACGACGAGGACGTTGAAGGCCGGGTCGAGGCTGACGGTGATTGTGTCGTCGAGCTGCGCCGGGGTGGAGTCGGTGTGCCAGTTGACGGGGTTGATGCACATCACGTTCGGGGCGGCCACGACGGGCTTGACGTATTCGACGGCCGAAACGGAGTTGTAGCACACGGTGACGCCGGTGTCGGCTGCCCCCTCGGCGGCCACTATCCACGGAGCGGCCGCGACATCGGAGGGGGTCACCTTGTAGCCCATCACGTAGGCGGCCACCATGCGCTCGCGTTCGGCGGGGGCAAGGCGTTTCAACAGTTCCACCACCGATTTGCCTCCCTGACTGAATCCGGCCAGCACGAACGGGCGGCTGTCATTGAGCGAGTCGATGAAATGGTCGAAGGCGGCCTTGACATCATCGAACGACACTGCGAAGTATCTCCGGGAGATTAGCTCCTCGTCGAGGGTGGCCCATGTGTCGAGGGTGATGTGGCGGTAGTAGGGCGAATAGAAGTTGTTGCCGTCGGCCATGTAGGCGGCCACGCCGGTCATCTCCGTGGCCATGTCGGCGAGGTGGAGGGGATTTGTGACGTCGGCGTAATGGCATACGGTGCCGTCGGGGGTGGTCCAGTCGAATTCCCAGGTGGAGGGCACGTAGAACACGTCGGCGCCCGGGCCGTCAAGGTCGTTCAGGCGGCTCACCCACATCTCGCTCCGCGTGTAGTCGGGCGCCGGAGGCACGTAGCCCTCTGTTTCGTCACGGCTCACGTCGTCATGGCCGCACCCGCCGAGCGGCACGCTCGCACAGATGCAGCACATCATCAGCAGCAGGATATTTCTCAATCGGGCAGGATGCATGGTCAGTGTGGAGAGGCGCGCCGCGCAGACGCTACCACTCCATTCTATTAACGCATCGCTGGGGTCGTTTATTGTGGAGAGTCGGCTTCAAGGTGGGCCAACAGTTCGGCGGGGGTGATGCCGAGCAGCTCCATCTCGGCGCGCAGGGCGGGGAGGGTCGTGGCGAAAAACTCGCGGCGGCGCATACGCCCCACCTTTTCGAGGGCGTCGTCGGCGAGGTAGAAGCCCATGCCGCGTCGCGGCACGATGATTTCCTCGGCCTGAAGGTATTCGAAGGCCTTGAGCACCGTGTGGGTGTTGACCGTCAGTTCGACGGCCAGCTCTCTGACCGAAGGGATGCGCGCCCCCGGCACCCACACTCCGGTGAGGATGCGCCCGATGCTGTAATCGGCTATCTGACGATAGATTGGTTTGTTGTCGGAAAATTCTATTGCCATCAGTCGTACTGCCTCTTTTTAAAAGTGTGAAGCAACCACCATGCAGAGGCAATGGTCAGAAGAATGGCACTCGCGAGAATCAGATTGAACACAGGCTTCATCACTTCGAGCACCATGTTGATGTCGTCCGGGTCGGACGGTATGACCTTTCCCGTCATCGCAGCGTAGAAGCCCCAGCCCATCGATTCGAGGGTAATCAGCACGAACGCTATGCCGAGACCCGCCAATCCGCGGAGCACGGGGTGATGATGTGCCGAAAAGACGCCGGCGGTCATGACGGCGAAAAACGCCACGAGCTGCATGACGTTGCACCACATCGTAAAGGGCGACACCTCATACTTCATATCAGCCGAAGCGAGGACGGTCACGAGCTCTTTCGAGAGATAGTTGTAGGTGGGCCAGTCAAAAAGCCAATGACACACGTAGGCGGGCACATACCAGAACGCCTGAAGCGCCAGAGGGCACACCAGAAGAGTGAAGAGCATCACGAAGGTCCACTTCTCGACGGGGCGCACGGGAAGCAGCGCCGCACGCGACGGGGGCGCGAAGGCAAACATCAGCGGCGCGAAGTAGATGACCCACCCGCAGAGCGACATCACGAGGAGCGTGCCGCCGAGCGAACCAATCTTCCACGTCCAGATGGACAGGAGGTATGACAGAAATATCACTGCGGCATAGATGGCCGCGGCTAAGCCGATTTCGCGGCGGTAGAGGCTCCCGAAGAGCCACACCCTGCGCCACGAGAAGGCATCGGATGATAGAGTGGTCGGGGTCATTGCTTAAGGAGTTTCAGTATTTCATTGCGGCGCGGCGAGAGGAGCGCCGAGTAGAGAAGCGTGAAATCGGGGTCGGCGACAGGCTCCTCGCCGGCGGCCACGGGACAGATGGAGTGGAAGCGCCCGGCACGCTGTTCGAAGTAGATGGCGTCGAGGGGTGGAATTTCGGTGACGGGGCAACTGAGACGCGAGGCGATTTCGCTCATCGGGAGCGAGACCATCACCGAGCCTTTCGACATGACCACGAGTCCGTCGTAGAGTTCGCGCAGGTCGCCGACGGTGTGGGTGGAAATCACTACGGTCTGCCCCACATCGACATTGCGTGCCAGCATGTGGCGCAGGGTGTTCTTCGAGGTGATGTCGAGACCGTTGGCCGGCTCGTCGAGCAGCAGGAGGTCAACGCCCGAGGCGAGCGCGAAGGCGAGGAGGGTTTTGTGGCGGTTGCCGAGCGAGAGGGCGTCGAATTTCTCCGAGCCGGTCAGTCCGAAGTCCTTGAGGTTGTTCTCGAAGAGTTCGGCGTCCCAGCGGGGATAGAACTCGCTGAAGGCAGCGGCATAGCGGCGGATGTCGCGGCAGGGCAGCGTGGCGTCGTCGGGCATGTAATAGAGATTGCTCAGCACCGAGGGGAGGCGCGAGGCGGGATTGCCGCCGTCGATGTCGACGCAACCGCTCTGCGGGATGAGCCACCCTGCCATGAGGCGCAGCAGGGTGGTCTTGCCGGCGCCGTTCTCGCCCAGCAGGAGCACTATGCCTTCGGGGATTACGGCCGAAGCGTCGTCGACGGCGGGACGCAGTGCCTTGGCTGAATAGCTGAACGTCAGATGGTCAAGTTTCGTCATTTCGCGTGATGGGGGTCAAAGAGGTGTCACATCAAATCCGTGCGAACGAAGCAGCGAGATGAGACCGCGCGGCCCTCCGAGGTGGCCGGCGCCCACCACCACGAGCACCGAGGCCGTGGGGAGCATCGAGGCGAGGATTTTCACCCACGATTCGTTGCGGGCGTAGAGCATGCGGTCGGCTTCGGCGTCGGAAAATCCGAAGCTCGGGTCGTTCATCAGTTCGAGGATGCCGTCAAGGTCGCCTTTGACGTAGAGCGAGGCGAGGCGGCGCGAAACTTCAATCGCTTCGTCGTCGAGGCGGATGGCTTTCATCAGGTCGGCGGCCTGCTCGGCTATCGGCGAGCCGAAGAGGATAGCGGCCTGCTGCTCGACGGTCTCAAACCCTTCCACTTTCTTGCCGGCGGCGACGGCCTGCTGCTGAATGTAGGAGTCGAGCTGCTTCCCGGGGTCGAAGTCGGGGAAGGCGGCCTGTGCCTGCGCCATGGCTATCATGGTCGAGACGAGTGCCGGTTTCACGCCGTAGAATGCTTCGAGGGGGATGCCCTGACCTACGTAGCGGGTGAGCATCGTGCCGAGCGAGTCGAGCTGCTCCGGGGCGAGCACGCGGTTGAGCGTGGAGTCGGCGGGGGCCATGCCGGCGAGCGCGAGTGTCTGCTGCCCGGCGGGGGAAGTGGCCTGAGCCATGTCCATCTCGCCCACTATCATTTCAGCCTGCTCGAAGGCGGGACGGAAGGCGGCGATAGAATCGAGCACCGTGACAGGCGCGACGTGATGCGTGCCAAACAGGTATGAGGTCTTCCCGGAGGAGGGGGAGGTCACTTTCCAAAGGAGTTGGGCTTGTGCCTGCTGCGAAACAATGGCGGCCACGGCCACAAGAAGAAGGAGGAGTCTGCGATACATCGTTGTTTAAGTAAGTTCTAAAAATAAAACGATATAAGTGATGAAAAATAAATGAACATATAAAAGGAAGTTATTTTTCTCACTTACTTATGATTTACGTTGATTGATTTTTTCGAGAGGTGATGAAGGGTTGGTTTAGATAAGTGTTTAGGTGTTGTAGTCATCTAACACACCGCAAAGGTAGTGACAATTTTTCAACCTTGCAAACAAAACCGACATTTTTTTTCGCAGTTAGTTTTGCACGAGGCTGATTTTTTAATTAACTTTGTGCCCCTCGCCACGGCCAACCGCCGGCGGCTCCATCCTACGCAACATGAACCAATCATCATCAGCCTCATCCGCCCCTTCGGGCAGTCTCGACACAGGCGCGCCCGTCGGGTGTCGCCAAGGCCTGCTCGCCCTTTCGCCCGTGGCCGTCTTTCTGGGCAGCTATCTGGCCGTGTCGGTCATCGTGGGCGATTTCTACCGCATGCCGGTGGCCGTGGCAATGCTTCTGGCCTCGGTGTGGGCCGTGGTCATCTACCGCGGGCACTCCCTCACCGAGCGCATCGAAACGTTCTCTCGCGCGAGCGGGCACGCGAACATATTATATATGATATGGATTTTCATCCTGGCCGGAGCGTTCTCGGCCGTGGCGCGCCACATCGGTTCGGTAGAAGCCACGGTCAACCTGGCTCTCAATGTCTTTCCGCCACGGTTCATCCTGCCGACGCTCTTCTTTGCCGCCTGCTTCATCTCGCTGAGCATCGGCACCTCGGTGGGCACGGTGGTGGCCCTCACGCCGCTCGCCGTTGAAATCGGCGGTCTGGAGGGGGGCAACGTGGCGTTCTACGTGGCCGTCATCCTCGGCGGAGCCTTCTTCGGCGACAACCTTTCGTTTATCTCCGACACCACCATCGCCGCCACGCGCTCGCAAGGCTGCTCGATGAGCGATAAGTTCAAGGCCAATTCATGGCTCGTAATCCCGGCCGCCCTCATCACCCTCGGCCTCTATGCCGTGCTCGGCGCCGAGGCTCCGGCCGCGGTGGTCAAGGAGTGTGCCAATCCCTGGCTCATCACCCCTTACATCATAGTGATTGTCACGGCCGTCATGGGCATCAACGTCACCGTAGTGCTCTGTCTGGGGCTGCTTTCGGCCATAATCGTCGGGGCATGCTGCTCGGTGTCGCTGCTCGACATGGCCACCGCCGCGGGGCAGGGCATCGACTCGCTGGGGCAACTGATAGTGGTGACGCTCCTCGCCGCCGGAATGCTCGGCATCATCAAGGCCGCCGGGGGCATCAACTTCCTGCTCCAGTTGCTGACGCGCCGCATCCATGGCCGACGGGGCGCTCAGGCCGTCATCTCGATTCTCGTGGCGATGGTCAATCTCTGCACCGCCAACAACACCGTGGCCATCATCACCGTGGGGTCGATTTCGCGCTCCATCGCGAGCCGTTTCGGCGTCGACCCGCGCAAAAGCGCTTCGCTCCTCGACACCGCCTCGTGCATAGTCCAGGCCATCATCCCCTACGGGGCGCAGACGCTTCTGGCCACGTCGCTCGCGGCCATTCCCGCCGCCGCGCTCCTGCCCTACCTCTACTATCCGTGGGTGCTCGCCGCCTCGCTCATTCTCTCAATCATCTTCCTCTACCCCCGACGTCTCAACTAAGATGGCACGCAATCTCCTGGGCCGATACGTCTGGCTCATCGACACCATTCGCCGCTACGGCTCGATTTCGCTCAAGAAACTCAGCGACCTGTGGGAACGCTCGCCCTACTCCGACGGGCAGCCGCTGCCACGCCGCACGCTCTACAACTACCGCGCGGCCATAGACGAGCTGTTCGGCATCGAGATTGTCTGCTCGCGCTCTACGTTCGAGTACTCCATCGCGGCCACTTCGGCCCACCACGAGGGCATGACCGACTGGCTGCTCAACTCGGCGGCCATGAGCAACGCCCTCACGGCGGCCTCCGACGTCAGCGACCGCATCTTCATCGAGGATGTCCCATCGGCGCGTCAATACCTCGGCCTCGTGGTTGACGCCCTGCGCGACTCGCTGCCCATACGTTTCACCTACAACCCCTACACCAAGTCGTCGCCGACACCCGACGTCGTGGTCGAGCCTTACTTCCTGAAAATCTTTCGTCAGCGCTGGTATGTCACGGGGCGCAACACCCGCGACGGCAAAATCAAGACCTACGCCCTCGACCGCATTTCAGACGCCACCACCATGGCCGAGCCTTTCACCCCCGACCCCTCTTTCGATGCCGATTCCTACGTCAAAGACGCCTTCGGCATAATCTTCACTCAGGGCGAGGCGAAGGAAGTGGTGCTGCGCGCCGACCCCTACCAGGCCAAATACCTCCGCGCGCTGCCTTTGCATCCCTCGCAGCGCGAGGTGGTGCACGACCGCTATTCGCTTTTCTATCTCCACCTGCGCCTCACCTCCGACTTCCTTCAGGAACTCCTCTCGATGGGGCCGCGCATCGAAGTGGTGGCGCCCACCGAGCTGCGCGCCATGCTCATCGCCGAGCTCCGCGCCACCCTCGACCTCTACCCCACCCCGGCAACGTCGGCAGAAGCAGCAGAGAAATCAGAATAATCAGAGATTTCAGAGTAATCAGAGTTATCATAGTAATCAAAGTTATCAGAGAGGCTCAGAGACAGCTGTGTAACCCCCTCAGCGCATTCGCCGAACAGTCACCATAGCGGCTCTCCAACTGTTAAAAAGTTTGAATTGCGGCTAAAAGTGGTATTTTCGCCCCACTTTTAGCCGCAATTCGATTTGTTTTACGTATCTTTGCAGCAAAAATTACCTCTATGCTAATCGGACGCAAAGAAGAAATAGCCAAACTCACACGAGCTTACCACTCCGACCATTCTGAGTTTGTGGCGGTCTACGGACGACGCCGTATCGGAAAGACCTATCTCATCAGAGAGGTTTTCGAGGATAAGTTCACATTCCAGTACAGCGGCATTTTCAAGGCGAGCAACAAGACCCAACTCGAAGTGTTCTACAAAAATCTCATCGAGCAAGGTCTCGACCCCTCGGCCGAAGCTCCCAAAGATTGGTTTGAGGCGTTCATTCTTCTCGAGCATCTGATTGCCGGGGCGGAGGCACAGCGCAAAGTGGTATTCCTCGATGAACTGCCCTGGATGGACGCGCGCAATTCTCAGTTTCTCGCGGCCTTCGAACACTTCTGGAACGGATGGGCCTCTGCCCGCAAAGACATTCTGCTCATCATCTGCGGAAGCGCGACTTCATGGATAATCAACAAGATTTTTCGCAACAAGGGAGGGCTCTACAACCGTGTCACCTACCGCCTCCGCATCAAACCGTTCTCGCTGCATGAGTGTGAGGAATTGGTAGCTTGGCGGAACCTTCCTTTCAACCGCAATATGATTCTTGAAGGCTACATGGTGATGGGCGGGGTGCCTTTCTACTGGACCAAGCTGGAGCCCACACGCAGCATGGCGCAAAACGTCAACGACCTCTTCATCCGCGAGGACGGCGAACTCCATGATGAATTCCGATACATCTACGCTTCGATGTTCAGCACCCCCGACAAGTACATCAAAGTGGTCGAAGCCCTCTCGGGCAAGCGCGCCGGCCTGACCCGCGACGAAATCATCTCTAAAGCGAAACTCGACAACAACGGCCACGTCAGCCGCATCCTTGAAGACCTCACCGAATGCGGTTTCATCCGAAAGTATTGCCACACAGGCAAGCGTCTCAAAGACGCGCTCTATCAGCTCGTCGACTGCTACACGCTTTTCTACTATCAATTCGTCAGGAAAGCCTCCGGCATCGACGAGAATTATTGGCCGCGCCTTATGGGCTCGCCTGCATACAACACCTGGTGTGGACTTGCTTTCGAACGTGTGTGCCTGCTCCATACCCGACAGATAAAGGAGGCTATGGGCATCTCGGGGGTGCAGTCGAATCTCTACTCATGGTTTGTCGGGAAAACCGACGAGCACCCCGGTGTTCAGATTGACCTCCTCATCGACCGTTCAGACAACATCGTCAACGTATGCGAAATGAAGTATGCGCCGCATGGCTATCGTCTCACCGACAGCGAACTGCAAAAGATTCGCCGGCGGCTGAATGTGTTCAGCCTCTACATCGCGCCCAGCAAGTCGGTGCAACCGGTGCTGATTACGTCAAACGGAGTGGCGCCGAACGCCAATTCCTTCGAAATCCCGCTCCAAGTAGACGGCGACCAGCTATTTCGCCCTTGAGCACTCCCCTCTCCAGAGAATCGAATTGCGGCTAAAAGTAGGGTGAAAGGGCCACTTTTAGCCGCAATTCAAACTTTTTAACAATTGGCGCGGGGCGCTTGGGAGAGGGGCGGAAGGTCTTTTTTGACGTAATCGCAAACATTTTCCGATAATTTTTTGTAACTTTGTGAGTTAAAACATGTATTGAATTATGAGAAGATGGCGCATCGAAGACAGCGAGGAGCTGTATAACATACAGGGTTGGGGTCGCAAGTATTTCTCTATCAACGAGAAAGGACATGTAATCGCAACCCCTAAGGAAGGGTATGCCTCGGTAGACCTCCGCGAGGTGATGGACGAACTCCAGGTGAGAGACATCACGTCGCCGGTGCTGCTGCGCTTCCCCGACATTCTCGACAACCGTATCGAGAAAATTTCCAACTGCTTCGCGGTGGCTTCGGAGCAATACAATTACAAGGCTAAGAATTACATCATCTACCCCATCAAGGTCAATCAGATGCGCCCGGTAGTCGAGGAAATCGTCTCGCACGGCGAGAAGTTCAACATCGGCCTTGAAGCGGGCTCCAAACCGGAGCTCCACGCCGTGCTGGCCACAAACATCAAGGAAAACGCGCTCATCATCTGCAACGGCTACAAAGACCAGACCTATATCGAGCTGGCTCTTCTGGCCCAGAAGATGGGACGCCGCATCTACCTCGTGGTGGAGAAGCTCAACGAGCTGCGCATCATCTCGGAGGTGGCGGCGCGCATCGGCATACGCCCCAACGTAGGCATCCGCATCAAGCTCGCGTCGTCGGGCTCGGGCAAATGGGAGACCTCGGGCGGCGACCAGTCGAAATTCGGTCTCAACTCGTCGGAGCTGCTCGAAGCCATCGACTTCATGCAGAAACAGAAGATGACCGACTGCCTGAAACTCATCCACTTCCACATCGGCAGCCAGATCACGAAAATACGCCGCATCAAGAACGCCATCCGCGAGGCCACGCAATTCTACGTGCAGCTCTCACGCCTCGGTTTTGAAATCGAGTTCATGGACATCGGCGGCGGTCTGGGCGTCGACTACGACGGCACGCGCAACTCCGCCTCAGGCTCGTCGATGAACTACTCCATTCAGGAGTATGCCAACGATGCGGTGTCGGCCATCGTCGACGCCTGCGAGAAAAACGGTCTGCGCCAGCCCAACATCATCAACGAGAGCGGCCGCTCGCTGACGGCCCACCATTCGGTGCTCGTGTTCGAGGTGCTCGAAACCACCCAGCTCCCCATCTGGAAAGAATCGAAAGACCTTCAGGACACCGACCACGAGCTTGTCAAGGAGCTTTATGACATCTGGGAGAAACTCGACTCGCAGTCGCTGCTCGAATCGTGGCACGACGCGCTCCAGATACGCGAGGAGGCGCTCGACCTCTTCTCGCTCGGTCTGGTAGACCTGCGCACCCGCGCCAACATCGAAGAACTTTTCTGGAGCGTGGCGCGCGAGGTAGGACAGATAGCCGGCTCGATGAAGCATGCCCCCGAGGAGCTGCGCAAGGTGGCCAAGATGGTGCCCGACAAATACTTCTGCAACTTCTCGCTTTTCCAGAGCCTCACCGACTCGTGGGCCATCGACCAGGTGTTTCCCATCATCCCGCTGGGACGTCTCGACGAGAAGCCCACACGCACCTGCACCATCCAGGACATCACTTGCGACTCGGACGGCAAGATTTCAAACTTCATCACCATGGGAGGCTCGACGTCGTCGGCGCTCCCCGTCCACCCCGTCAAGCCGGGCGAACCCTACTATCTGGGCGTGTTCCTCGTAGGTGCCTACCAGGAAATCCTCGGCGACATGCACAACCTCTTCGGCGACACCAACGCCGTGCACATCTCGGTCTACAAAGACCGCTATGAGATAGACCGCATCATCGACGGCGAGTCGGTGGCCGACGTGCTCGACTACGTGCAGTTCAACCCCAAGAAGCTCGTGCGCAATGTCGAGGCCTGGGTGACCGCCTCGATGAAGGATGGCAAGATTTCGCCCGAAGAGGGTCGCGAATTCCTGTCGAACTACCGCTCCGGCCTCTACGGCTACACCTATATCGAAAAAGACTGACCCTCACAAACGAGCAACCCCGGACGAACGTGCAACGCTACTTTCTCACCCTCGCCTACCGCGGCGCCCCTTTCCACGGGTGGCAGACGCAGCCCGGTGCCGTCACCGTGCAGCAGACCATCGAGGAGGGCATCTCGACCATACTGCGCTCGCCGGTGAAAATCACGGGCGCCGGGCGCACCGACACCGGTGTCAACGCCGCCTGCATGGTGGCTCACTTCGATTTGCCCGAGCCGCTGGCCATGGAGCCGAAGGCCTTCGTCAGAGCCCTCAACTCGATACTGGGCAAAGACATCGCCATCTACGACGTGCGCCCCGTGGCCCCCGACATGCACGCCCGTTTCTCGGCCACGTCGCGCACCTACCACTACTATGCCCTGACGCGCAAGTCGCCCTTCTTCTATCCGCTGGCGTGGCAGGCACCCCCCGCGCTCGATTTCGAGGCCATGAACCGCGCCGCCCGGCTGCTGCTGACCACCTCGGACTTCACCTCGTTTGCCAAACTCCATTCCGACGCCCGCACCAACATCTGCCGCGTCAGCCGCGCCGAGTGGATTCCCGCCGGCCCCGACGCGATGGTGTTTGTCATCACCGCCGATCGGTTTCTGCGCAACATGGTGAGAGCCGTCGTAGGCACGCTCGTCGACGTCGGACGCGGCAAACTCACCGTCGAGGGATTTCGCGACGTCATCGAGCGCCGCGACCGTTGTGCGGCAGGCACCTCGATGCCCCCGCAGGCCCTCTATCTATACGACATAACCTACTAATCTCCCCCGCTCCACAAAAATGTCTTCTACACCACGCCTCCATAACATCGTCCTTCAGGACGCAGCCGAGACTCTCGACGCCCTGCAACCCATCACCCTGACGCGCGCCGTCGGGGCCGTGCGCATCGGCATCATGACCATCCGCGAAAAGTGGGCCTTCTACATCCCCGCCGCTGTCAGCTATGCCACGTCGCAGCTTCTCTCCGAAAAGTTTCCCACTCTCATCGACGAGGCCAATCCCGACGCCAACCTCTTCATAGCCTCGAACATCTGTCCCGACCGCGAAGTAGCCGCCGCCATCCTCGCGCTCGCCCCCGGCGACGAACTTTGGCAGGACACGCGCTTCATAGCACGCCGAGGCCTTGAGAAATCGGGCAAACGCGTTGACTACGCGGCCGACCTTCTCACCGTCGACCACGTCTATGACATCTTCTCGAAGAACGGCGAGGCTCTCGAACGCGACTTCGAGGTAATCACCTCGGGCCGCACCTCGCAACCCCTCAGCGAAACGTGCCGCCTCGTCGGCCCCGCCGACCGTCTCTTCATCGAAGAGGGAGCCACTCTGGAATGCGCCAACCTCAACACCACCCACGGCCCCATCTACATCGGCCGCGACGCCGAAGTGATGGAGGGCGCCTGTCTGCGTGGCCCCATCGCCCTCTGCCCCCACGCCGTGGTCAACATGGGAGGCAAAATCTACGGCGCCACCACCCTCGGCCCCTACTGCAAAGTGGGCGGTGAGCTCAACAACGTCGTTATGACAGGCTACTCCAACAAGGCACACGACGGCTTCCTCGGCAACGCCGTGACAGGCGAATGGTGTAACCTCGGCGCAGGATGCACCGCCTCAAACCTCAAGAACACCTACGGCGAAATCAAACTGTGGAGCATGGCTCAGGGACGATTTGTCAACACCGGGCTGCAATTCTGCGGTCTCATCATGGGCGACCACTCCAAGGCGGGCATCAACACGATGTTTAACACCGCCACCACCGTAGGCGTGGGCGTCAACTTCTACGGCGCCGGCTTCCCGCGCACGTTCATCCCCTCGTTTGTCGAAGGCTCGTCGGCCGGCATGCGCCCCACCACCCTCGCGCGCTTCTTCGAGACAGCCGAAAAAGTGATGGCCCGACGCCACGTGGAGCTCACCGACGCCGACCGCACCCTCCTCACCACATTATTTAATAATAAGTAAGTTCCAAAAATAAAACGATATATGTGATGAAAAATTCTTGAACAGTAAAACTCGTTCTTTTTGGATGCTTTGAGCCTTTCGTTCAGGCGCATAGCGCGGCTATGCTTCTTCATTCAAGCCCCAAATCATCTCAAAAATCACTTCCTTTTATCTGTTCATTTATTTTTCTCACTTACTTATGGCTCACCCCGCCACAAACTGACACGCCATGCCTAAAGTCTCCGAACGCGGCACCATCATGCCCGCCTCGCCCATCAGGCGCCTCGCACCTCTGGCCAACGACGCCAAGGCCCGGGGCATAAAGGTCTACCATCTTAACATCGGCCAGCCCGACGTGCCTACTCCTCCGGCAGCCCTCGAAGCCCTGCGCCACATCGACCGCGACGTGCTCGAATACAGCCCCTCGAACGGTCTCCCCTCGCTGCGCCAAAAGCTCAAGGAGTATTACCACCGCTTCAACATCGAGGTAGACGTCGACGACATCATCGTCACCACCGGCGGCTCCGAAGCAGTGCTCTTCGCCTTCATGGCCTGCCTCGACCCGGGCGACGAAATCATCGTGCCCGAACCCGCCTATGCCAACTACATGGCCTTCGCCATCTCGGCCGGCGCAAAAATCGTCACCGTCCCCTCTTCAATCGACGAAGGTTTCGCCCTTCCCCCCGTCGAGAAATTCGAGGAGCTAATCACCCCGCGCACCAAAGGCATCCTCATCTGCAACCCCAACAACCCCACGGGCTACCTCTACACGATGAAGGAGATGCTCCAGATTCGCGACCTCGTCAAGAAATACGACCTCTTCCTCTTCTCCGACGAAGTCTACCGCGAGTTCTGCTACACGGGCGCGCCCTACATCTCGGCCTTCCATCTGCCCGGCATCGAGGAACAGGTGGTGCTCGTCGACTCGGTGTCGAAGCGCTACAACGAATGCGGCATACGCGTGGGCGCGCTCATCACCAAGCACCCCGAACTCAAGAAAAACGTCATGAAGTTCTGCCAGGCACGTCTCTCGCCCCCTCTGCTGGGGCAAATCGTGGCCGAAGCCTCCATCGACACCCCGGCCGACTACATGCTCGCCACCTATAACGAATACGTAGAACGGCGCAAATTCCTCATCGACCAGCTCAACAAAATCCCCGGCTGCTACACCCCCATACCCATGGGCGCGTTCTACACCGTGGTCAAGCTTCCCGTCGACGATGCCGACCGCTTCTGCCAATGGTGTCTGAGCGACTTCAATCTCGACGGCGAGACCATCTTCATGGCCCCCGCCTCCGGCTTCTACACCACCCCCGGCATGGGACGCGACGAAGTGCGCATGGCCTACGTCATCAACAAGGAAGACCTGGCCCGCGCCATGAAAATCCTCGACGCGGCGCTCCGCGCCTACCCGGGGCGCACCATCTGAACGCCCCGCAAAACGTGACGAAAATGTTGCAAAATCATAACGACGATTAGTCATTTTGACCGATATTGTGTTCTATATGTCATAATCGTTATACAGTGTTCAAACTTTATTAGTAAAAATTTAGTTTATTCATTGAAAAGTTCTTAACTTTGACCCGTGATTTTCCAATGGGTACTCCGAAAGTTGACTCGCGCCCCGATAGATAGCAGCCGAGGAGTTCCAAGTTAGCGGCAAAATCGTCAACCGTATTAATTTATTTAAAAACATTCAACTATTTTCAAATAATTAATTATTTTATGAAAAAAACTATCCTCGGTTTGGTAGCTGCTCTCTTCGTCGGCCAAGGCGCAATGGCCCAGAGCACTCCCGAAATCACCTACGTAGAGGATCCCTCGCAGGGCTACCTCTTCAATCGCTTCCAGGATAACTGGTTTATCTCGGGTGAAGGTGGTATCAACTACATGTTTGGCTCGGGCAACAAGGCCCGCAACTTCTGGGATCGCTTCTCTCCCAACGCCGGCATCTGGGTCGGTAAGTGGTTCTCGCCCCTCGCAGGTTTCCGCGGCGGCGCTAACTTCACCCGTCTGAAAGGCCTCGGCCACCACGGTGACTACGGCTACTACGGCACCTTCGAAGGCTACAACAAGTATCACGTCAACGAGTTCTCTATCAACCTCGACGGTATGCTCAACCTCACCAACTGGTGGTGTGGTTATCGTCCCGGCCGCGTTTACAACGGCATCCTCTACGCCGGTGTAGGCTACGACTTCCAGTTCCTTCCCTCTGCACAGGGCGGCTCATGGTCTGACAGCTGGGCTCACGGCGGCGGCGACCAACTCACCGGCCACGTTGGTCTTATCAACAACTTCAACATCACCAAGAACTTCGCCGTTTACCTCGACGTTCGCGCAGGTCTCTACGGCGTCAACTTCGACGGCTACCGTGCCGGCAAGAACATCGACCTCCAGGCTTACCTCGGTGTGACCTACACCTTCAACAAGGCTACCTGGAACGCTCCCGTCGTTGCCGTCATCCCCGAAATCCCCGACTGCTCGCCCCTCGAAGCTCAGCTCCAGGCTGCCGCAGCTCAGATTGCCAACCTCGAAGGTCAGCTCCGCGACTGCCTCAACCGTCCCGTACAGGTTGTTGAGCAGGCTGCTGAAGGCCCCCTCTGCACCATCTACTACACCATCGGTTCGTCGGCTATCAACCGCGTTGACCGCAAGGTGCTCGGCGCTGTGGCTGAAGTCATGAAGGCTAACCCCAACCAGAAGTATGTTGTTACCGGCTGGGCCGACAACTACACCGGTACCGACCAGGTCAACGACCGTCTCCGCAAGGCTCGTGCCGCAGGTGTTGAGAAAGTCCTCCTCCGCAACGGTGTTCCCGCTTCGCAGCTCGACGTTACCACCAACAACGGCAACCTCAACGACATGGGTGTCAAGATGGTATCTCTCGACCGTGCCGTCACCATCACCAAGAAATAAGCATCACAGCTTAAAGGCATAAACCCCTGAAACAGCGGGCGCGACTCCTGAGGAGCCGCGCCCGCATTGTTTTACTCCCGCCGCTGTCGTCGGAAAGTCGGACAGCGGGCGCACGACCGATTTGGATTTTCGAAATTTTATAGCTACCTTTGCGAAAGTATCACTTCCGAAGTGCCCGGTGCCCTCCACGCTGCAAACTTCACACGATACTCAACTAAAACACCTCCCGACTTAATCCATGAAACGATTCAGGACACTTTCGGCTTCGATAGCCATTGCCCTCTCGGCCCTCTGCGCCGGCGCACAATCTCCCAAATACATCTTCTATTACATCGGCGACGGCATGGGCTTCGGCCCCGTGATGGCGGCCGACAACTACCGCCGCGTGGTGCATGGCGCCGAGACGCCTCTGCTGATGATGCAGTTTCCCGTAGCGGCATGGTGTCAGACCTACTCGGCATCGTCGACCACCACCGACTCGGCGGCCGCAGGCACCGCGCTTGCAACAGGCTCTAAGACCAATAACGGAATGCTCGGCGTGACCCCCGACTCGGCGGCCGTCACCTCTATCGCAGCCACCCTCCACGACCAAGGCTGGGGCGTGGGTCTGACGACCACCGTAGCCGCCGACGATGCCACTCCGGGCGCGTTCTACGCCCATGTGCCGAGCCGCGGCATGAGCTACGAAATTGACCGTCAGGCAGCCGCCAGCGGCTACGAATTTCTCGCCGGCGCAGGACTCGCCGGTCTCAATACCGACCGCCACGACGACATCCTCAAGGAATTTGCCGACAAGGGCGTGCAGATTGTCTACGGCCCCGAGGGTATAGCCGACATCAATTCGCGGCGCGTCTGCCTGCTCAACACCGAGCGCGGCCACATGGACGTGGGCTACACCATCGACTCAATCAGCGGCTCGCTCACCCTACCGCTCATCGCCCAAACCTGCCTCGACCACCTCACCACCCACACTCCCGACCGCTTTTTCATGATGGTTGAAGGGGGCAACATCGACCACGCCCTCCATGCCAACGACGGCGGGTGCGCGCTCAAAGAAACCATCAAATTCGACGAGGCTCTCAAAGTGGCCTACGACTTCTACCTCGCTCACCCCGACGAAACGCTCATCGTAGTGACCGCCGACCACGAGACCGGAGGCTTCACCCTCGGCAACGATTACATCCCCTATTGGTCGAATCTCGGCGTGTTCGACCATCAGCGCCGCTCGAAAGAAACGTTCAGCAACGAATGTCGCGCCATCCTCAAAGAAGGCAAGCCCTACACGTGGGACGACATGCGCAAAAAGCTCGCGGCCGACTTCGGCCTCTTCACCGAAGTGCCCGTCAAGGAGGCACGTGAAAACGAATTGAAGGAAATGTTTGTGCGCACATTCGAAAACCGCGACACTGAAGACCAGAAGACACTCTACGCCAACTTCGATGCCTTCTCGGTAGCCGTGTTCCGCCTCGTCAACGACGCCGCCGGCATCGGCTTCACCACCACCGGCCACTCCGGCAACCCCGTCCCCCTCTTCGCCATCGGCGTCGGCGCCGACCAGTTCAAAGGCCTCAACAACAACGACCAAATCGCCCCCACCCTCCTCCGCCTCGCCACCTCCCCCGGCGACTTGTAACAAGCCTAAAAATCGCTTCCTAATATCAGATTAATTTATTATCTTTGTAACATAATATTAGTAGTATTATGGAT
>JAIDCC010000102.1 GCA_029056055.1 Duncaniella sp. | reverse complement strand
CTCCCCCCCGCGGTCTGCTCTCCGCCGCCCCGGAGTTTGTCTTTGGGTGGCAGCCTCCCCCGCCGCTTCGCGCTCTTGAATTATGGGCGTGTTTTAATTATGCCCCCTTCCCTATTCCCCTTTACCCAGTGTCCACTCCCCTCAGCATGAAAGCGTCGGCCGTCAACCCCGTGCAACAAAATTTTTCAACAAAAAATCGCCGAAAAACTTGCACACCTCAAAAAAACTCCCTACCTTTGCACCCGAAACCCGAGGAAAGATGCCGGAGTGGTCGATCGGGGCGGTCTCGAAAACCGTTGTGCCCTTGCGGGCACCCAGGGTTCGAATCCCTGTCTTTCCGCCAAAAGAGCTGCAAGCCCACGCTTGCGGCTCTTTTTCGCATAGGAAAGCAGGGATGATTCCGCTACCCACGCGCTCACTATTTTATAAAAGAGTGATTGGTTAGCAAATGGTTAACAAGACGCACCATAATATATTCATAATTATATCGTTACTCAGACGCAATCCGTCCAAACAAAGGACTGTTCAATAAATTGGAACGTAGAGTCCGCGCCGGTGAAAACGGACATCAACATATTCTTTGCAGAGCAAAGCGCTAAAGCGATTCGACTATTGAATACTCACTGAAAATGACTAACTTTGTATATGGAAATAATCAAATGTTACGAAAATGAATACCCGGCACTCGTTGAGATATGGGCGCGTTCTGTAATGGCTACGCATGATTTTCTCACAAAGGAGGACTTCGACAAAATAAAGAAGGCTCTTATGCCGGAATATTTTCCGAATGTAAATCTCTATGCCCTCACGGATAGTGAGAGAATGACAGGATTCATCGGTTTATCATCAAACTCGATTGAGATGCTGTTTATTGATGACAGCTGCCGAGGTAAAGGTTATGGCTCTGCTCTTATAGACTTTGCATTGAAACAGGGCGCAACAAAAGTAGATGTGAATGAGCAGAACGCATCTGCCTTGAATTTCTATCAAGCAAGAGGGTTTAGAATAATTGGTCGTGATGAAACAGATGAAGCAGGACGACCTTATCCAATTCTTCATCTATCACTATAACTTATAAACATTGTCCGGTCCCGGAAAGGCGAGTGCAACATTTTAGTGTGGCAAATCGTTGTAATATAAAAATATTTTATTAACTTTGCCACACAAAAAGAAATAAACATGGATAAGATAATTGCCCGTAATCTAAAGAAACTCAGGGAAGCTGCTAATTATACCCAAGATGAAGTGGCTTCGGCTATCGGTATCACCCGCTCTGCATATAGCAACTATGAATCCGGTGATAGAGAGGTTCCATACGATGTAATAGAGAAGGCAAGCGATTTCTTTGGCTGTGAGATGGCGATACTTTTTGAAGAGAATGAAAATGTAGATGCCATGATTTTGGCAGCCGCATTCCGTATTGATGGATTGTCACCGGAGGATGCTAAAGAAATACGCAACTTCAAGGACGTGGTAAAATCATACATTAAAATGAATGCAATTGAGGCGAGATGAAGACAACATTGCTCAACTATGTGGAAAGTCAAGCCTCTCGTTTCCGTCAATTTGCCGGGCTGAGTGACTCAGAGGCTGTCAATCTCAGAAGCCTGTTGCTGAAACTTAATGTGCTGACACTTTTCCGTCCTATGTCAGATTCATTTTCAGGGATGAGTCTGAAAGGTAACGGTCGGTTGTTCATGCTCATCAACTCCAACCAGCCGAGATGCAGGCAGCATTTTACAATTTGTCATGAATTGTATCATCTGTTTATTGAAGATAATCCTGTGCCTCATAGATGTCAGGAAGGAGGGAAAAAGAATGAGTCCGAACAATGTGCCGATGCGTTTGCATTGATGTTTCTGATGCCGGCTGACGCTGTGCGCCAGATGATTCCGGAAGATGAATTGAAGCAGGGTAAGGTCTCTCTTGCCACCGCCTTGAAACTGGGACAATATTTCGGCGCATCCCATGCCGCTGTTCTCAATCGTCTTTCCGATCTGAAACTTATCAGTCGGAATGAACGGGAACAATTATCCGTAATTTCCGTAAAAAGAGCCTGCCGTGAACATGGGTATGACACCTCATTATATGAATCCGGTAATGAAGGGCGCGTAATTGGTGATTTCGGAGAAAAGGCAAGGAAACTGTTTGAAGCCGATAAAATATCAGAGGGCCATTACCTTGAACTTCTTCATAAAATTGGAATAGATGGCAGCGAAGACTAAGATTGTGCTTGATGCGGATGTCATTATCCATTTTATTAAGGCTGGTCAGTTCACCCTGCTTTTGGATATTTTCCCTGAGTATGAGTATCTGATACTTGACGTGGTCTATAATGAGGTTACTGTAAACAGAGTTTCAAAAACTCAGATAGACAACACCCTGCAATTCTTGAAGAGTAGAATATCACTTGTGAATTTTGCTCCTTCCGGAGACTCAAGACTGGAATATGCCAGACTGATTTCAACTCTTGGACGCGGAGAGAGTGCCTGTATGGTTTTTTGCAGAGATCATAATGATGTGCTTGGAAGCAGTAATCTGAGAGACATCAAGGAGTATTGTGAGAAGAATCGGATAACCTATCTTACCACGATTGACTTTCTATATTATGCGTACGTGCGTAAGAAAATGACTGAGGAAGAATGTCGGCAGTTTATGGCAGATGTAAATTCCAAAGGCAGCCGCCTGCCGGAAGTGGATATTATGACTTATGTCCCAACATGTCAGATTTAGTCTTTTGGCTAAATGAGAGTCTGTGATTCAAGGCATCTTTGTTATTAAATACAAAAAGACTGTTGTATCTTCAAAGTCAATGACCTTGAAGTATTCCTTTGATAACTCGCGGATTATTCGTAACTTTGCACAAACTTTAACGCAAAAAATTTATGTTACGACGAATCCTTTTATGTGCTTTTATCAGCATTATATCTTTTAGCGGTTTTTCGCAGTCTGTCGATGAAAAGATTGGCAATGCGATGAATCATTTAGATTGGTTTGCTCTTGATTCTATCTACCATTCCACGCCTAAAGACTCAATTCATCCTTTTCTCGAAATTTACTCCCGCTGTCTGATTGGAAACCGACTCAATCGCCCGGATGTATCAATACCTGCATTTCAAGAGCTATTCAACACTCAATCAGAATATCTTGATATGGGCAATATGATTTCTTCCGCATTTATGTTCGGCATGGACTTAAGCAGAGCGGGACAAAACGAAGCTGCTGCATCAATGACAAATTCGGTTTTAGATGCAACCCGGCAATATCTTGATTCTGCAATGGTTTCTAACCTTGTTTCGCAAGCCAACCGTTATTCCGCTCTTGCCGCTTATAATCCTTATCAAATACAGTTTAACGGGGATAGTACGGGGATGGTGCCGTTTGCTATCGTACCGGTTGGACCGTCAGAAAAGGGTTCTGTTTTGATGTATCTAAAAGAAAGTACTATTAACGGAATATCAGCGGATATTACTTTTGACACAGGAGCAGGTACGAATTTAATTTCCCCCGAAATGGCAGAGAAATATAATCTTATTCCTCTGGAGGGTACGAGAATAACAGTTGGTGGCGTAGCCCAAAAGGATGGGTATATGGCTATTGCCAGCGAACTTCGGTTAGGTAATATAACTATCAGAGACGTACCTTTCTCGGTGGTTTCAATATCAACCAATAATAGTGAAGCTGACCAATATACTAATGCATACAGTATTATTTTGGGGAGCGATTTGATGCTTCAACTTAAAGATATTAACATTAACTTCTTAACAAATACAATTACCGTACCGTCAAAAGCCCCATTCATTCCGGTTAAAACCGATGCAAAACCCAATCTATGTTTTTCGTCATCAATGAATCTGCTTTGCAGAGGTACGATTCATAACGAACCTATGCTGATGTGCATTGATTCGGGAGATGCGTCTTATGGAAGTATCGGTAATGCTTTCTTTGAACGTAATAAACAATATGTATTAGATAATGGAGTCAAGGATACTGTAAGAATAGCAGGGATAGGTGGCGTGAATTATATTGACTGCTACAAGCTATCAAATATGAAAATAGAATTAGGAAACCACACTGTTGAGATTCCTGAATTTGTAGTTGCGACTGAAAAAGAAGCCGGTATCGGTGGTCAACATGAAGGCATTATCGGACTGCGAACTCTTATGCTATACTCTTTTGTCCGTTTCAATCTTGTTGATTTTGTCTTGACAACCGAAATCTCTAAAGACGCTCACATCAAGTAATTCTGCGTCTTTTCGCAACCGTCATAAGGTTCATAACTTCGCTGCATAAATCAGCAAGTTATGGACTTCTCTTTTTCCGACATTAATTTAAACTCGGTAGACAACCAGCCCGGCTTCGAGGCTCGCGCAGCCTTTTATTATTGAATAGTTTTTACCGTCTTAACCCTCGGCTCTGTGGCCGGTTCACTTTCTCCGGAGCAGAAGGGACGTTCATGACATCGGGGGCGTGAATGGCGGCGGGGAGGTTTGGGGGTCTGTTGGAAATTTTGTAATTTTGCAGGGGATTTTCCCATGAGGGGTGGGATGGGGCGAGAGATTTTCAAGTTTTACTTATGAGTAACAGTATCAAGGAAAAGGTTATAGGCTTCGTATGGCAACATGTGTTGTTGCTGCTTTCGATGTTTTTCATGACGTTCGGCGTTGCGCTGTGCGTGCGTTCCAACTTGGGGAGCGGCGTGATTTCGTCTATCCCGATGTCGTTCAGTCTGGCCGGCGAGGCGGGGCTTGCCCCGGGGTTGACCATCGGAGGGTATACCAACATTATGAATGTGGTTCTGGTGATAGCGCAGGTGGTGGTACTCCGTCGCAGGTTTGAGCCGCTACAGCTTTTCCAGCTCGTGATAGGATTTGTGTTCGGGTGTCTGTTGGACATCAACATGTGGCTGACCTCTTACTTTTCCACCTATGAGGCACTTGTGTCGCAGATTGTGGCACAGTTGGCGGGGGCTACCATACTGGGGTGTGCGGTGGCCGTCGAGATACGTTGCGGGTCGGTCACGATGCCGGGCGAGGGTATTCAGGTGGCGATAGCGAGGGTGACGGGCAAACCGTTTCCGACGGTGAAAATCATGGTAGACACGACGCTCGTGGTGTTGGCCGTCATATCGGGTTTCTACTTTTTCGGCCGATGGCCGTGGACGGTGGTAGGCCCGGGAACGCTCTTCGCCATGTTCTACGTCGGGTATGTGGTGAAATTGGTCAATCCCCACTTGGGGTGGTTCGACCGTCTGCTGGCCTATCGCCCCGGCTTCCGCCGCTACATCTACGGCCTGGCCCGCTTCATCTACCCCAAGCATGAGGGATAATCAAATATTATTAAGAACTTTATCAAAAACTTAGAACAATGGCATTTTATACGAGTGAGGTGATGACCGGGGCGCCGGAGCATTTCAAGAGCGAGACGCAGAGGCTGATTTATGAGCGCCTGGAGAAGGAGGGTGTGGACTATACCCGCATCGAGAGCGACCCGGGCATTTCGATGGATGATTGCCTGAACATCGACCGTGCGTTCGGCATCAGGACTGTCAAGACCATTCTGCTGACCAATCGTCAGAAGAATAAGTTTTGGCTCTATGTGACGCATGCGCGAAAGGCGTTTATCACGAAGGAGTTTGGAGCTTCGCTGGGGATACCTCGTGTGTCGTTTGCCGATGAGGGGCTGATGATGGAGATTCTGGGTACGCCTCACGGTGCTGCGACGCCTTTCGGACTGCTGAGGGATGAGGCGAAGGATGTGACGTTTGTGATGGATAGGGATGTGGCTGCGCGCGACAAGATTGTGTTGACCGACGGGGATGCGTGCGGGTTTATCGCTATTTCGAATGTCGAGCTTTTCAGGGTGCTGGGTCGGGAGCCGATTCTGATTGAAAACCCTGCGGAGGAAATGTAATGGGGAATTAGGAATGTTGAATGGGGAATGGGGAGGAGGCCGGGAAAGTTTTTTTGCAAATGACGCGGGAGTTTGGTAATTTTGCAGTCAAAATCTACTCTCATATCCATGACACGTAAGTATGACTATTTAGTGATAGGTTCGGGCATAGCCGGCATGAGTTTCGCTCTGAAGGTGGCCCGTCCGGGTTCGCGCGTGGCTCTCGTCTGCAAAACCACTCTCGACGAGGCCAATACGGCGCTCGCTCAGGGGGGTGTGGCGTCGGTCACCAACCTGAAGGTTGACGATTTCGAGAAACACATCGAGGACACCATGATAGCGGGCGACTGGTTGAGCGACCCGCAGGCCGTCGACCAGGTGGTGCGCAACGCTCCTGAACAAATACGTCAGCTGATATCGTGGGGCGTGGATTTCGACAAGAATGCGGAGGGTGATTTCGACCTTCACCGCGAGGGAGGTCACTCTGAATTTCGTATCCTGCACCACGCCGACAACACGGGCTATGAGATACAGCAGTCGCTCATCGAGGCAGTGAGACGCTGCCCCGACATCGACGTGTATGAGCATCATTTCGCCATAGAAATCCTCACGCAGCACCACCTGGGAAAAATCGTCACCCGCCGCACGCCCGACATCACCTGCTACGGCGCCTACGTGCTCGACACTGAAAACGGGCGCGTCGACACGTTCCTTGCCAAAGTGACCCTCATGGCCACGGGTGGCGTAGGGGCAGTCTACCGCACCACGACCAATCCCTTGGTGGCCACAGGCGACGGCATAGCTATGGTGTATCGCGCCAAAGGCACCGTGAAGGATATGGAATTCATCCAGTTCCACCCTACGGCGCTCTATCATCCGGGCGACCGCCCCTCGTTTCTCATCACCGAGGCGATGCGCGGCTACGGAGCGGTGTTGCGCAACCTGAAGGGTGAAGAATTCATGCACAAATATGACCCGCGTCTCTCGCTGGCTCCCCGCGACATCGTGGCACGCGCCATCGACTCGGAAATGAAGCTGCTCGGCGACGACCACGTCTATCTCGACGTGACCCACAAAGACCCCGAGGAGACGCGCCGCCACTTCCCCAACATCTATGCCCACTGCCTGAGTCTTGGCATCGACATCACGAAAGACTACATCCCCGTGGCTCCGGCCGCCCACTACCTCTGCGGCGGCATCAAGGTAGACCTCAACGGCGAGTCGTCGATAAAGCGCCTCTATGCGGTGGGTGAATGTTCGTGCACGGGTCTGCACGGCGGCAACCGCCTGGCATCCAACTCGCTCATCGAGGCAGTGGTGTATGCCGACGCCGCCGCACGCCACGCGCAGGCCCACGTGGACGGCTACGACCTGCGCCTCGACATCCCGGCGTGGAACGACGAGGGCACGAGCATCCCCGAAGAGATGGTGCTCATCACGCAGAGCCTGCGCGAAGTCAACCAAATCATGGGCACCTACGTGGGGATAGTGCGCTCCAACCTGCGCCTCGACCGCGCGTGGAACCGTCTCGACATACTCTACGAAGAGACCGAGGCCCTCTTCAAACGTTCGAAAGCCTCGCGCGAAATCTGCGAGCTGCGCAACATCATCAACGTGGGCTACCTCATCATGCGTCAGGCCAAGGAGCGCAAGGAGTCGCGCGGCCTGCACTACACCATCGACTATCCGCCCGTGCCGAGGAAAATCTGACGCGCCGACCGCGGCCTGAGCACCGCGAGAAGGCAAAATGCAGGCGGGAGCAATATTTTTGGCGTTTCGTGCGTTATAAAAGAAGGTTTCAACATGAAGGTTTCAACTTCTAATTCTAACGCACAAAACGTCTTTTCTGCAATGACTCTCAAGAATTTCATACTCGCGTCGATGCTTGCCGCCGCACCGTTTGCCGATGCCGCGACACCGGGCGATGCGTCCGGACTGCCCGACGCCGAGCAGATTGAGAGCCGCAGCATGCGCCGCAAAACGCTGACGGGCTACTACTTCATGACCGACCCGGAGACCGGCGACGACACGTTTATGCTCGTGCTCGCCGAGGTGTCGGTCTATCCCGAGCTGAAATTCAAAAACAAGAAAGACGAAGAGTTCTACTGGAAGACCGTACGCGACGTGCGCAAGACGCTGCCCTACGCCAAACTCATCTGCGAGACCCTCATCGAAACCTACGAATACATCGAGACCTTCCCCACCCAGGAGGAGCGCGAGCGCTATCTCAAGGAGATGGAGAGCGCGGTGTTCGACCAATACAAGCCTGTGCTCAAGAAATTCACCAAGAGTCAGGCGCAAATGCTCATCAAACTCATCAACCGCGAGACCGACCAGTCGAGCTACTCCATCCTCAAGGCCTTTCTCGGCTCGTTCCGCGCCGGCTTCTGGCAGACGTTCGGCCGCTTCTTCGGAGTCAATCTGAAGACAGGCTTCAATCCCGAGAAAGACCGCAAGGATGCCGTGATAGAGCGCGTGGCCACCCTCATCGAACAAGGGCAGCTGTGAGGGCATCGCGCGCAAAAAAAAATTAATAAGTAAGTTCCAAAAATAAAACGATATATGTAAATAAAATTTCTTGAACAATAAAACTCGTTCTTTTTGGATGCTTCGTGCTTGTCACTCAGTTGTGTAGCGCGGCTACACGCCTTCGTTCCGCGCACAAATCATCTCAAAAATTACTTCGTTTTATTTATTCATTTATTTTTCTCACTTACTTAACACACTCAGCCAAATGTCAATCGCCGACGTCAGTTCGTTTCTCTCAGACTACGTACTCGTGGTCTGTCTCTTTGTCACGGCCATCATCTTCACCATCGCCACACGCGGCGTGCAGTTCCGCCTGTTTGGCGAAATGTGCCGCCTGTTGGCACACTCCGGCCGCGCCTCCGAGGGAGATGCCCCGGGGCACGGAGCAGGGTCGGTCACCTCGTTTCAGGCCTTCGCCGTCTCGATAGCGTCGCGCGTCGGCACGGGCAACCTCGCGGGCGTGGCCACAGCGATAGCCGTCGGAGGCCCCGGCGCGGTGTTCTGGATGTGGGTGATAGCCCTGCTCGGCGCGGCGAGCGCATTCGTCGAGTCGACCCTCGCGCAACTCTTCAAGGTGAAGGGCGACGACGGCGCATTTCGCGGCGGCCCCGCCTACTACATCATGAAAGGCACGGGGCGGCGCTGGTGGGCGGTGCTCTTCGCCGTGCTCATCACCCTGACGTTCGGGTTTGCGTTCAACACGGTGCAATCAAACACCATCGCCACCGCCTTCGAAGCAGGCTTCGGATTTCCGCGCGAATGGATGGCCCTCATCCTCACCGCCGCCACGCTCGTCATCATCTTCGGCGGCATACAGCGCGTGTCGCGCTTCAGCGAAATCGTCGTGCCGGTGATGGCCGTGGCCTACGTGCTTCTGGCGGTAGTCATCATCGTGGTAAACTTCGGGAGCATCCCCCACGTGTTCCGCATGATTGTCGACAGCGCGTTCGGCGTCGGCCCCGCAGCCGGCGGAGCGGTGGGCTCAGCCCTCTCGATGGGCATCAAGCGCGGCCTGTTCAGCAACGAAGCGGGCGAAGGCTCCACCCCCAACGCCGCCGCCACAGCCGCCGTCTCCCACCCCGTCAAACAAGGACTCATCCAGGCGCTCGGCGTCTACACCGACACCATCCTCATCTGCTCGGCCACAGCCTTCATCATCCTTTGCAGCGGGATGCACCTGGAGGGACACGACGGCATCGTGCTCACCCAGAAAGCCATCGACGCCTCGCTCGGCACCGGCCACGCCTTCGGCTCGATTTTCGTGGCCGTGGCAATCATGTTTTTCGCATTCACGAGCATCGTGGCCAACTACTATTACGGCGAGACCAACATCCGCTTCATCCGCGACTCGGACGCCCTCATCCGCCTCTACCGCGTGGCCGTCGGCGCGATGGTCTACTTCGGCGCCATCTGGAGCCTCGACCTCGTGTGGGGCTTCGCCGACATCACCATGGCGCTGATGACCCTCTGCAACCTCGCCGCCATCCTCACCCTCGGCCGCTACGCCCTCGCGGCACTGCGCGACTACAGCGCCCAGCGCCGCCGGGGCCTCGACCCCGTCTACCGCTCGTCGACCATCCCCGGCATCTCGCGCGAGACCACCGCGTGGCCCGACTGAGCGACGCCGCGGAGAGAAAGCGGTTTTTCAAATTCGGGGAAATTTCGTAACTTTGCCCCCATGAAAATCGGAAATATCAATCTTGGAGAGCGCCCGGTGATGCTGGCCCCGATGGAAGACGTCACCGACCGCTCATTTCGTCTGATATGCCGCGAGCAGGGCGCGTCGATGGTCTACACGGAATTTGTGAGCGCCGACGCGCTGATACGCGACATCCCCGCCACCGTGCGCAAACTCACCATCGACCCCGGCGAGCGCCCCACGGCCATCCAAATCTATGGCCGCGACATCGAGCCGATGGTGGAAGCCGCGCGCATTGTCGAAGCGGCCGGCCCCGACATCATCGACATCAATTTCGGCTGCCCTGTCAAGAAAGTGGCCGGCAAAGGTGCCGGAGCGGGCATGCTGCGCGACATCCCCAAGATGCTCGCCATCACCGAGGCCGTGGTGAAGGCGGTAAAACTCCCCGTCACGGTGAAGACCCGCCTGGGGTGGGACCACACCGACAAACCCATCGTCGACCTTGCCGAACGGCTTCAGGACTGCGGCATAGCCGCGCTGACCGTCCACGGCCGCACACGCTCGCAGATGTATACCGGCGAGGCCGATTGGGAAATGATAGCGCGCGTCAAGGAAAACCCGCGACTGACCATCCCGCTCATCGGAAACGGCGACATCACCTCCGGCCCCCGCGCCGCCGAAGCCTTCAGCCGCTACGGCGTAGACGGCGTGATGGTGGGGCGTGCCTCAATCGGCGCACCCTGGATTTTCAGCGACATCCGCGCGTGGATTGACCGCGGCGAGGAGTCGGCGCTGACCCTGGCCGACAAGTTCGGGCTGCTGCGCCGCCAGATAGCCGAAAGCATCGAGCGCATCGACGAATACCGCGGCATACTCCACATACGCCGTCATCTGGCGGCCACGCCGCTCTTCAAAGGCATCCCTCACTTCCGCGACACCCGCATAGCCATGCTCCGCGCCGAGACGTGCGACCAGCTCATGGCCATCATCGACGACGTGGAGCGGATGCTCGCCGCCGCGGCCGAACAGCAATCGTAATCATCTCTCTTCACCCTGAAAACCAATCATGAAACTTCTGCACACAATCCTGCTGCTCGCGGCGCTGGCCGCAGCCTTGCCCCTGGCGGCACAGACCCGGCAGCGATATGAAATCAACGTGGGCGAATTTACGTCGCTCAAGGTGGTAGACGGTCTGAACGTCGACCACAAAGTGTCGGCCGACTCGGCGGGCAAGGTGGTGTTCAACGCGCCCCGCTCCATGGCCTCGGCCATCATCGTCAGCAACAAGAACGGCAATCTGAAACTCGAAATCGCCACCGAAGCCGTGGGCACCGTCAACCTCCCCCTCATCACGGTCTATTCGTCGAGCCTCGCCTCGGTTGAAAATTCGGGCGACTCGACCGTGAGGGTGCTCTCGGTCATCGAAGGGCCGAAATTCGGGGCGAAGGTAGTGGGCAACGGCCACCTCTCGGTGCGCGACCTGCGTGTCACCGACGCCCGCGGCACCGTCCAGATGGGCAAAGGGCGGCTGATGCTTCGCGGCACGTGCTCCTACCTGCACCTCAAGATGCTCGGCACGGGCACCATCGAGGCCGACGAGCTGAGCGCCACGCAGGTGAGCGTCAGCGTCAACGGCACCGGAGCCGTCGGCGTATGGCCCGGGGAGACCCTCACAGTGTCGGGCACAGGCTCTACCACAATCTATTACAAAGGCAATCCCGAAATAAAAAAGAAAATGCTCCTCGGGCCGAAGCTCTCGCCTCTGCCCGACAAGTAAGCCCGCGCCCCCGTGATGCCCGAACCCACGCAGTCAGATGGTCTGAAACGCCGCGTGGCCGACACGTTGAAATGGAACGTCGTCGACCGCGTCCTCTCGCAAGTGCTCTATGCCGTCACCGGCATCGTGCTTGCCCGCGTGCTGTCGGCCTCCGATTTCGGTCTGGTGGGCGTGGTGCTCATCTTCCAGGCCTTCGGCAGTCTGTTTGTCGACAGCGGTTTTGCCTCGGCGCTCATCCAGCGCAAGACCCTCACCGACGACGACTACTCCACCGTGTTCTGGTTTAACATGATTATGGCGGGCGGGGTCTACCTGCTGCTCTGGATAGCCGCGCCGTGGATAGCGCAGCTGTTTGGCGACGCGCGCCTCACGGCCCTCTCGCGCGTGATGTTTCTGTCGTTTCCGCTCAATGCCCTGTCCATAGTGCAGGTGAACCGCCTCACGAAGCAGATGAACATGCGCCCCGTGGCGATAGCCAACACCGTCGGGCTCGTGGCCGCCTCGGTCGTCGGCATCGGGCTCGCCTTGGCGGGCGGGGGCGCGTGGGCCATCGTGTGGCAGACGCTGACGCTCGCCGCCGTCAAGGCCGCGGCGCTGTGGCTGACGCAGGGGTGGGTGCCCCGCATGATTTGTTCGGCCGCCATACTGCGCGGATTTTTCGCCGTCGGGGCCGGGGTGATGGCCACGTCGTTTCTCAACACGGTGTTTCAATACGTCTACAACTTTTTCATCGGTCTGCGCGCCGGACTGGTGCCTCTGGCCTACTTCACGCAGGCCGACAAATGGAGCAAGATGGGGGTGATGTCGCTCTCGCAGGTGCTCACCTCGTCGTTTCTGCCCCTGCTGTCGGGCGTGCAGGACGACCCGGCCCGTTTCCGCCGCATGATAGCCAAGACGCATCGCTTCACATGCTATCTCACCCTTCCCGCCATGGGGCTGCTCATCGTGATAGCCCTCCCGGTGTTTCACACCCTCTTCGGCGAGAAGTGGGACGCCTCGGTGCCGATGTTTCAGATTCTGCTGCTGCGCGGCGCATTCACGGTGCCCTCGCTGCTCTATAGCAACTACCTTCTGTCGCTGGGGCGGTCGCGCCTCATCGTCGTGGCCGAAGCCGTGCGCGACGTGGCCGCACTGGCGGCTATCGTGGCCATGCTGCCGCTGCTCGGCGGCACGGCCGACCATGACCTGCGCGGCATAGATTGGCTGCTCTGGGGGCAGGCGGGTGCCACGATGCTCAGCTGGGCCATCACTCTCGTCATGGCCGCGCGCTGCGTGGGGCGCAGTGTGGGCGCGTTTCTCATGGATGCCCTCCCCTACCTGGTGCTGACCCTCGCCGCGGGCGCCGCCGCCTATGCCGCGGTGGCTATGCTCGCGTGGCCTCCGGTAGCGCTCTGTGCGGTCGGCACGCTGGTCTTCGCCGTCATCTATCTCGGGGCAAATGCCTGCGCGCGCTCCCGCATTCAGGCCGACCTCTTCGCCTACCTCCGCCGCCGTCTATAGAACTTACTTACAAATATGTTCCACTTCAAACAATTCTCCATATCCGACGCCCGCACGGCCATGAAAGTGGGCACCGACGGGGTGCTGCTCGGCGCGTGGGCCGACCCCTCGGGCATGAGCCGCATCGTAGACGCCGGCGCCGGCTCGGGGCTGATTGCCCTGATGATGGCGCAGCGCACGGCCGGGGTGACACCCCCGGTGAGTGTCACTGCTGTCGAACTCTCGGCGGGTGCGGCTGCCGATGCCCGCGACAATGTGGCGGCTTCGCCGTGGGAGGCCCGCGTGGAGGTGGTCGAGGGCGATTGCCTCGCGTTCACGCCGCAGGACGCCGGGGCGGAGGGGCCGCTGATGGTGGTGTCAAACCCTCCGTTCTTTGCCGAGGCGCTCCGTTCGCCCGACGCCGCGCGTGCTCTGGCGCGACATGGCGACGAGTTTGACGTCGTCTCGCTCATCGACATGGCCGCTCGCCTCGGCGCATCGCAACTGGCGTTCATCGCCCCCGCAAACCGCGACGGCGACGTAGAGTTCCGTCTGGCGCTCCGCCGCTTCTCCCCACGACGCATCTGCCGCGTGGCCACGCGCGCCGGCCGCCCCCCGCAGCGCACTCTCTGGCAAGCCTCCGCCGCGTCGGGGCCCGCCGTGGTCACCAACCTCGCCATCCGCGACACCTCGGGCGCGCTCACCCCCGAATACGTGGCCCTCACATCCGCTTTCTATCTCGACAAGTAAGTGAGAAAAATAAATGAACAAATAAAACGAAGTAATTTTTGAGATGATTTGTGCGCGAAACGAGGGCGTGTAGCGCAGCTACACAACCGAGCGACAAGCACGAAGCATCCAAAAAGAACGAGTTTTATTGTTCAAGATTTTTCTTCACATCGTTTTATTTTTAGAACTTACTTAAGTAATCACTCACCATGACCTCATCACTCACTTTCCGCCAGCCTCTCGGCAGCCGCCTGCTCCTGTTCTGTCTGACCGCTCTCGTGGCGCTGATAGTCACCGCGGCGCTCCTCGGCGCGATAGGCGTCGACCCGACGGCGCGGAGTCTGCGCCTGCTCACCACCCTTCAGGACATCCTGCTCTTCATCGTGCCCCCTGTGGTCACGGCCGTCATCGTCACCAACCGCCCGGCCGACCTTCTGGCCATCTCGCACGGCTTCGCCCCCGGCATGCTGCTCAAACTGGTGCTGCTCTTCGCCTCGATGATGCCGCTCCTCAATCTGCTCGTGTCGTGGAACGCCTCGCTCTCGCTGCCCGCCTCGTTGAGCGGCGTCGAGGAGTGGATGCGCGCCGCCGAGACCGCTGCCGCCGCGCAGACCGACCTCATGCTCTCGGGCACGTCGGTGGGCGTGCTCATCGTCAATCTTCTCATCGTGGCCGTCCTGGCCGGAGTGAGCGAGGAACTCTTCTTCCGTGCCGGGCTGCAACGTCTGCTCACCACAGGCGGCGTCAACCGCCACGTGGCCGTCTGGCTGACCGCCGCCGTTTTTTCAGCCTTCCACCTGCAATTTTTCGGCTTCTTCCCGCGTTTGCTTCTCGGCGCCCTCTTCGGCTACCTCCTCGTGGCCTCGGGGTCGGTGTGGCTCTCCGTCTCGGCCCACGTGCTCAACAACGCCATCGTCGTCGTGGCTTTCTGGCGCCACTCCGTAGCCGCTGCCGCCGAGGGGAGCGGCCCCGCGTCGATAGCCGACATCCCGCAGCCCGACATCATCAACCCCTCCGGCTCTACGTGGGGCTACGTCATCTCGGCCATGCTCACCGCCATCTTTCTCCTCTCGATTTTCCGTCCGCACAAACCCTCCACCACCACTACCACTACAACGAAATGAAATCACGTCAAGAAAAAATAGAAGCCCTCGGGCGCGTCATCGACACGCTCGACATCCTGCGCGTCAAGTGTCCCTGGGATGCCAAACAGACCAACGAGTCGCTCCGCCCCAACACCATCGAGGAGGTCTACGAACTCGCCGACGCCCTGCTGCGCGACGACAATCCCAACATCCGCAAGGAGCTGGGCGACGTGCTGCTCCACATCCTTTTCTATTCGAAGATAGGCGAGGAGAAGGGGGCGTTCGACATTGCCGACGTGGCCGACGCCCTCAACGAAAAACTCATCTTCCGTCATCCTCACGTGTTTGGCACCGCCCAGGCCGACACCTCCGAGAAGGTAAAACAGAATTGGGAAGACCTCAAGCTCAAGGAGAAAGGGGGCAACAAGACCGTGCTCGGCGGTGTGCCTCAGGCTCTCCCCGCTCTCATCAAGGCCTTCCGCATCACCGAGAAAGCCGCTGCCGTGGGCTTCGACTGGCCTTCGGCCGAACAGGTTTGGCAAAAGGTCGCCGAGGAAAAGGCCGAGTTTCTGCGCGAGGCCGAAGCGGGGCGCCGCGACGAGATGGAAGCCGAGATGGGCGACCTGCTGTTTGCCCTCGTCAACGCCGCGCGCCTCTACGGCATCAATCCCGAAAACGCGCTCGAACGCACCAATGCCAAATTCATGGCCCGTTTCAACCACATCGAGCGCCGCGCCGCCGAGATGGGGAAGTCGCTCCGCTCTATGACACTCGACGAAATGGACACGCTCTGGAACGAAGCTAAATCTACCGAGGCCAAATGAACGTCAACGAGAAAAACGCCCATTCGCGCGACGCTTTGCTGAGCTTCGATGCGCCGTCGCACACCTACACCGCCCTCGGGCGCGAGCTCACTTCGGTCACCACTTTCGTCAAGAGTTGTTTCCCCGAGTTCGACAAGGAGTTTTTCGCCTCGCGCGTGGCCGCCCGCGAGGGCTGCTCGCCCGAAGAGGTGATTGAGCGATGGGAGCGCAACGCCGAAAACGCCCGGCAGCTCGGCACGGCTCTCCACGACAAAATCGAACGCTTCTATCTCGGGCTCGACCCCGGCGACCCCGACGAAGACGCTTTCCCGCTGTTCCGCCACTTGGCTTCTCAGCGCACCCTCCACCCCTTCCGCACCGAATGGGCTGTCTTCGACGAGGCCATCGGCCTGGCCGGCACCATCGACTTCCTCGAACGCACCCCCGACGGCACCTTCAATCTCTACGACTGGAAGCGCTCGTCGAAGGTAGTCGACGAAAAAGGCTGCGCCGTCATCAAGGCCAACTTCGGTTCGCACGCCCACGCGCCCATCTCGGGGCTGGCCGACACCCCCTACTGGCACTACGCACTGCAACTCTCCATCTATCGCTACATCCTCGCCGCGAAGTATGGCATACGGGTGAGCCGCATGTATCTCGGCATCTTCCACCCCGCCTACGACAACGGCTGGCTAATCGAAGTGCCCTACCTCGCCCCACACCTCAAAGCCCTCTTCCCAAGTGTCTGCCCTTGACATCGACACCCTCCTCGCCTCCCGCATCGGCCTCTCCGACATCACGCGCATCGTCGCGTGGGTCGGCGAGGACACCGCGCGCCGCGACTTGCTTCTCGACAAGGCTCTGTCAGCCGCCCGACACACCTCGGTCAACGCTCTGTGGGTGATGACCCACCTCCCCGACCATTTCGACGAGTGGCTTGTCTCGCTGCGTCCCACCCTCATCGACACCCTCCTCTCGGCCACCGACACCTCCAAACGCCGACTCCTTCTGGAGCTGCTTCGCCGTCAGGAATACGCCCCCGATGACATTCGCACCGACCTGCTCGACTACTGCCTCGCGCAAATCAACGCAGAAAGTCAGCCCTACGCCATCCGCTGTTTCAGCCTCTACCTTGCATTCAAAATGTGTCGTCACTACCCCGAGCTCGTCGCCGAACTCTCGCTACGCCTCGACATGCTCTCTCAGACCACCCTCTCACCCGGTCTCCGCAGCGCCCTCCGCCAGACCCGCCGCAACATCTCCCGCCTCCCGTGACCCCCACGCGCCCGCGGCGCCTTTCCGCAGCCCTTTCCGCCTCCCCTCGGCGCGTCAGCCTTTTTGGAGGTGGGGCGGGGCTTTAGCTCCGCCCGCGGCGCCTTTCCGCAGCCCGGCGGCAAATGAGTTTGTCTTCGGGTGGTTGCCTCCCTTGATAACTCTGATAACCCTGATAACTCTGATAGCTCTGATTCCCCCCACACTCAAAAAAACAAAAAAGAGGTGTCTCACGACATCTCTTTTTCTTTAAACCTTTATCTTAATCTAATACTATGAAAAACACACTTGCAAAATTACACATTCTGATGGAAATTCCAACAGACCCACCGCATTTTTAACATATTTTTGCCTTAATGTCCCACATTTACCCCCCTACCCTCCATTATCTTTGCACCCGAACACCAAAAACGAATCAAAGCGATGGAAGTAAATGTGCGACAGGCCATAAAAATATTTTTCGCCAAATCGGCGTTTGAGATGATTTACATGGAGGCGTTTGCCAACGCCCTCGATGCCGGAGCCACACGCTTCAACATTTCCGTCTCCTTGCCCGACCCGGCGCAGCTTTCCGGCCTGACCCTCAACCTCGAAGACAACGGCAAGGGCTTCACCGACCGCCGCTATGCGAAATTCTCGCGCCTGCTCGACGTCGAGGAGAAATCCCACAAAGGTCTCGGCCGACTCGTCTATCTCTGCTATTTCGACCGCGTCGACATCGTCAGCCATTACGACTCCGGCCGCTGCCGCACATTCACGTTCTGCCACGATTTCGACTCGTCGGCTGCCACCGTCGAAACCGTCACGCGCCGTCGCAGCGGCTCGTCGCTCACCCTCACAGGCTTCAACGGCGAAAAGCTCAGCCGCAACGCCAACATCCGCGCCGCGTGGATAAAACGCCTCCTGCTCGAAAACTTCATGATGCGTTTCCACGAGGCGCGCCGCCTCCGCCGCAACATCACCGTCAGCATCACTTCCGAAATAGGCGGAAAGGCAGAGACCGAAACCTTCGACGTCTCGTCGCTCCCGCGCTTCAAAGTCGAGCAGGTCGAGGCCACGACAGGTCTGTTTGACACCATGGAGGTCTACTATCACATTTCCGACATTTCCGACGACATCTTCGGCGACGGCTCGCCAGCTTTCGTCACAGCCCTCTCCATCGACGACCGCAGCTTTCCGGTCGACCTCCTCGCCGGCGCGCGCATCCCCGAGCGCTACAACATGATTTTCCTCCTGCGCTCTTCAGCCCTCCAGGGTGCCACCGACGGCGCCCGCACAGCCATGCGTCTGCCCGACACCACGCGCAAGGAAATCATCACCATCTTCCGCCGCGCCGTCTACACCATCATCTCGCGCGAAGTGGTCGAAATAGCCGACGCCAACCGCCGCAGCCTCGACGCCATGCAGGAGCGCTACCCTCACCTGGCCGGAATGATTGACCCCGAATCCGTCGGCTACATCCCCTACCACGAGACCATCCGCCGCGCTCAGGAACAATTCTTCCGCACCGAGCGCGAGCTTCTCGACGCTACCACCCTCACCGACGAACAGCTTCAGAAATCCATCGAATTTTCGAGTCGCACCCTCGCCGCCTACATCCTCTACCGTCAGAAAATCATCGAGCGGATGCAGGCACTTTCGCAAAATTCGCTCGAAGCCGACCTCCACAACCTCCTCCTGCCTCGCTATCACCCCGGTTTCTCCGGCTCACAATTCGAACGCGACGCATTCCTCAACAATCTCTGGGTGCTCGACGACCGCTTCATGACCTACGAACACGCCCTCAGCGAAGCCGAGATGCAAGCCGTCATCGCACGCCTCAAGCCCCAATCACCCGCCGACGAGGCCACCGAGGCCGACGCCGACCGTCCCGACATCGCCATCTTTTTTTCCCGTCCCCCCGAAGACGACGGCGAGAAATTCGACATCGTTATCGTAGAACTCAAGCGCCCCGGCATCACCACCGAAGCCAACTCTATCGTAGAAGTGCAGCTCGACAAACGCACTCAAGCCCTCTCGGCCCACTACGGCCACCGCATTCAGCGCGCATGGTATTACGGCATCGTCGAAATGACCGACGACTACCGGATGCACCTCAAAAACAACCAATACCGCCCTCTTTTCTCACACGGAAACATCTACTACAAGACCAAACCGGTCTATCGCGACCTCGACGACGACATCGGCGTGGTGCAACACTCCTACATCATCGACTACCGTTCGCTCGTGGCCGACGCATCGGCACGCAACTCGGCCTTCCTCCGCCTGCTCCGCGAGAAATTCTCCCACGTCTCAGGAGGCAGTGAATAACTCTGATAACTCTAATAACTCTGATAGCTCTGATAACTCTTCTGACAGCTCCGGTTGTCTGTCAGCCGCGGGAGGCGCGGCGGTAGAGCACGATGCCTATCACCGTGTAGACGCAGTTGGGTATCCACATCGCCACCAAAGGCGACGTGTAGCCCGAGACGGCAAACGTCGACGTCACCGTCGTAAAAAGAATGTATGAAAACGAGAGCACCAGTCCGATGCCGATGTTGACGCCCATGCCCCCCTTGACCTTCTTCGACGAGAGCGACATGCCAATCAGGGTCAGAATAAACGCCGCCGCAGTCATGGCATAACGCTTCTCATGCTCAATCTCGAAGCGTTTGATGTTGGCCACGCCGCGGTCTTTCTGTCGCGCGATGTATTCGCGCAGTGCCGGGGTGGTCATCATTTCAGCATCGTTGGCCGAAATCAGAAAGTCTTTCGGCTCCATGGCTATCACCGTGTCGAGGCGTGTGCCGCGGCGGATGGTCTCGCGCGGCCCGTCGAAATCGCGTATCATGTAGTCGCGCACGGTCCAGTTGTGCAGTGTGTCCCAGCGGATGGTCTGCGCCGTCAGTCGCGACACGAGTTTCTTGTCGTCAAACGAATCGAGCGAAAACTTGTAGCCCGTCTTCTGAATGTTGTCGTAGCGCGACATGTAGGCCACCTCTCCCTTGGCCACCTGCAGCTGTATGTTCTGCCCGTAGTCTACGCGCTTGTTTTTTACATAAGTATTCTGGAAATCAATGCGTTTCACGTTTGCCGGCGGAATGATGTAGGCGCTCAGCACAAACGTGGCCGCCGCAATCACGGCCGCGCTAATCATGTAGGGGCGCAGCAGACGCTTGTAGCTCACGCCCGCCGACAGCATCGCGATGATTTCTGAATTGTCGGCGAGTTTCGACGTGAAGAAAATCACGGCGATAAAGGTGAATAGCGGGCTGAACTGATTGGCGAAGTAGGGCAGGAAGTTCAGAAAGTAGTCAAACACCGTGGCCTTGAGCGGAGCCTTGAGAAACGCGTCGAGTTTCTCATTGATGTCAAACATGATGGTGATGGCCAATATCAACGCGATGGCGAAGATATACGTGCCCAGAAACTTTTTGATTATGTATAAATCAAGTATTTTCATCAACGTTCCGCTTGGTGCTCTTGTTTCCGAAAGGTGGTGTGAGGGGGGATGGAAGTGGCCGAGGGGTCAGAGGCGGCGCGTCACCGCTTCGAGCATCTCGCGCTTCCACGTGGCGAAATCGCCCTCCATGATGTGGCGGCGCGCCTCGCCGACGAGCCACAGATAGAAGGCCAGATTGTGAATCGACGCTATCTGCATGGCCAGAATTTCGTCGGCCATGAAGAGATGGCGCACGTAGGCCTTCGTGTAGACTTGGTCGACAAACGCCGGACCGTCTTCCTGAAGGGGCGAGAAGTCGTCGGCCCACTTGCGGTTGCGCATGTTCATTATGCCGTGGCGGGTGAAGAGCATGCCGTTGCGCCCGTTGCGCGTGGGCATCACGCAGTCCATCATGTCGACGCCGCGGTCTATCGCCTCGAGGATGTTGGCAGGTGTGCCTACCCCCATCAGATAGCGCGGACGGTCGGCGGGCAGGATGTCGTTGACCACTTCTATCATCTCATACATCTTTTCGGCGGGTTCGCCTACGGCGAGTCCGCCGATGGCATTGCCGTCGGCTCCGAGGTCGGCCACAAATTTAGCGGCCTCGCGGCGCAGGTCGGGATAGACCACGCCCTGGACAATCGGGAAGTAGGCCTGAGAGTAGCCGTAGAGACCTTCGGTCTCCTTGTAGCGTTTCCAGCCGCGCATTAGCCACCGCTGCGTCAGGTCGAGGCTGCGGCGGGCATACTGATAGTCGGCCGTGCCGGGCGGACACTCGTCGAGAGCCATCATGATGTCGGCGCCGATGATGCGCTCGATGTCTACCACCCCTTCGGGCGTGAAGAGATGTCGCGAGCCGTCGATGTGGCTGCGGAAGTGCGCTCCCTCCTCGGTCAGTTTGCGTCGGTCGGCCAGCGAGAACACCTGAAAGCCCCCGCTGTCGGTGAGAATCGGACGCTCCCACCCCATGAACTTATGCAAGCCCCCCGCCCGGCGCAGGATGTCGCAGCCGGGACGCAGGTAGAGGTGGTAGGTGTTGCCCAGGATGATTTGCGCCTTGACGTCGTCGCGCAGCTCGCGCTGATGCACGGCCTTGACCGACGCCACCGTGCCCACAGGCATAAAGATGGGCGTCTCAATCTGTCCGTGGGCCGTAGAGATGAGTCCGGCGCGGGCTGCCGTGCCGGGTGCTGTGGCCTGTAGTGTGAAGTCCATACCGCTCGTTGCTTCTTTCCGTTGGGGGGTCAGGGGCGTTTTTCGTAGTCGAGGATGTCGACAAGCTCGATGTCAAACACCAGCGTCGAGAAGGGAGGTATCGACGTGCCGGAACCCGACGTGCCGTAGCCCAGCGCGTAAGGCACCACTATCTGGGTCTTGTCGCCCACCTTCATGTTGAGCAGCGCTATGGTCCAGCCCGAAATGACGTCGCCGGGGCGCGTCACGAAGAGCGAGTCGGTGGCCAGATAGCTTGAGTCGAAACCTACGCCGGTGTAGAATCCGCCGCGATACTTCACGGCGACAGTCGACGTCAGCAGCGGACTCAGATTGTCGGCGGTCTTGGCGCGGTCGTTGAGCCAGCGCACCAGTATCGACGCCGTATTGTCCCATTGGGGGGTGAGGGTCTGATAGCGCGCCTGTCCGTCAGGCTCGATGGCAAATTTCTGCTCGTTATAGAAATCGGTGTTGGCTTCGCGCCATTCCTTATACGAATCCCAGTTGTTGTCGTTGTCCTTGCAGCTCCCCGTCAGGGCCAGGAGCACCAGGCCGATGGGCAGCAGCACGAGCATTCGCAGCAATGATTTGTTCATTTTCGCTTGGGGTGAATGTGGTGAGGTGAGAGGTTGTGCAAAAAATGTGTGTGTTTTGGGGCTGTCGTGATGTCACGACTGTCCCGGCGCGCGCGGGCTCCGGCTCTGAAGCGGGGCCCGCGCCGCGGGAAAGCGGTTTAGCCGAGTTTGCGCAGCAGCGAGTTGAGCGACACGCTGTCGTGGATAATCTTGTGGAGGTCTTCCACCTTGACGCGGGTCTGCTCCATCGAGTCGCGCTCGCGCAGCGTCACGGTGTTGTCTTCGAGGGTCTGGTGGTCTACGGTGATGCAGTAGGGTGTGCCGATGGCATCCTGGCGGCGGTAGCGCTTGCCTATCGTATCCTTCTCCTCGTAGTGGGTGGCGAAGTCAAACTTCAGGTCGTTGACAATCTCGCGTGCCTTCTCGGGCAGGCCGTCCTTGCGCACAAGGGGCAGCACGGCACACTTCACGGGCGCAAGAGGTGCGGGCAGGTGCATCACCACGCGCTTGTCGCCACCGCCGAGGTCCTGCTCCTCATAGCTCGAGCAGAGCACGCTCAGCACCATGCGGTCTACGCCGATTGAGGTCTCGATGACGTAGGGCACATAGCTTTCGTTGAGCTCGGGGTCGAAATACTTGATGTTCTTGCCCGAGAATTTCTCGTGCTGCGAAAGGTCGAAATTAGTGCGCGAGTGGATACCCTCGACTTCCTTGAAGCCGAAAGGCATCTGAAACTCGATGTCGGTGGCAGCATTGGCGTAGTGGGCCAGCTTCTCGTGGTCGTGATAGCGATACTTCTCGTCGCCCAGACCCAGAGCCTTGTGCCAGCGCAGACGAAACTCTTTCCAGCGCTTGAACCATTCCATCTCGGTGCCGGGGCGCACGAAGAACTGCATCTCCATCTGCTCGAATTCGCGCATACGGAAGATGAACTGGCGAGCCACAATCTCGTTGCGGAATGCCTTGCCAATCTGAGCGATGCCGAAGGGGATACGCATACGGCCCGTCTTCTGCACGTTGAGATAGTTCACGAAGATGCCCTGGGCCGTCTCCGGACGCAGATACACCGTCATCGCACCGTCGGCCGTCGAACCCATCTCCGTGCGGAACATGAGGTTGAACTGACGCACTTCAGTCCAGTTCTTCGTGCCCGAGATGGGACACACGATTTCCTCGTCGATGATAATCTGGCGCAGCGCGTCAAGGTCGCCCGCGTTCATCGCATCCGAAAAACGCTGATGCAGCGCGTCGCGCTTGGCCTGATGCTCGAGCACACGGGCGTTGGTGGCGCGAAACTGTGCCTCGTCGAAGCTCTCGCCGAAACGCTTGGCGGCCTTAGCCACCTCCTTGGCGATTTTGTCGTCGATTTTGGCTATCTGGTCCTCGATGAGCACATCAGCGCGATAACGCTTCTTCGAGTCCTTGTTGTCAATCAGAGGGTCGTTGAACGCATCCACGTGGCCCGATGCCTTCCAGATGGTCGGGTGCATGAAGATGGCCGAGTCGATGCCCACGATGTTTTCGTGGAGCAGCGTCATCGAGTCCCACCAATAACGTTTGATATTGTTTTTGAGCTCAACGCCGTTCTGACCGTAGTCATACACAGCCGATAAGCCGTCGTAGATTTCGCTTGACTGAAAGACGAAGCCATACTCCTTGGCGTGGCTCACAATCTTCTTGAAAACATCTTCCTGGGTAGCCATAATTGTCTAATATGCTGGGAAATAACTTATATTTTTCACACTGCGGCGCCCGAAGGGCGCACATTCAAGTTGCAAAGATACAAAAAAAATCCCAAACTCCCCCCCAACACCCCAAAAAACTATATTAATCAGCCCCCTCCCCCCGCAAGTGCTTGCTCTCCTGTATAGGAGACCTATAAGACTATAGAAAGGCAGCATTATAGTATTTAATCATAGAAATGCGTATAGCCGCTCCATCCGGTTTAAATCGTGTGACGCATGAAGTTGAGAGATTAGAACAATATCTAATACCTTTACCTGCTTTATATTTTTCAATAAATTCTGTGTTTTTATGTAAGATTGAATCTTTTTCCCAGCGCACCAATAATTTTCTGGATGCAGTTTCCTCCAAGGGAAGCTCGGAAATCCTTTTATAATATTCCGGAGGGTTTTTTATTGTCCAGCCACTCGCCAGTCCATAGACCGCACCGTCAGATGTTATTAGATTTACCGAATACCCATCTTCAGGCGCTATAACTTCAGAAAGCATAATTGTCTGCCCTTGATTGAGGTAAGAACTCAGAATACCCGTTACCACAGAATCTAATGGAGCCGAGAGTTTCAGGGTATAATTCTTGGCAATCAATTGCTCTCGTCCTATCATCTGTATGTCGGTGAGAATTTTCATAAATTCACATGGTGAAGACAGGACTTCGCGTTTCATCTGAAAGGTGGTGTCAATCACCTCCCCGGGAAAAATCTGATTATCTATTCCGAATTCAGCACTGAAAGTAAGGGTTGATGTATCGATGTTTCGGATATCGGTGTGTACGTCAGAATGGTTACTACTTATCAAGATATATGACCCAATAATAGAATCCCCGACTATATAATCGTGGTAATCGTGGTTGCGAATAGCCTCAGGAGAGAAACTTACGCCACCACAACAGGAAAATATGACTGCGACAAACGGCAGTAGGATAGATTTCATATTCATAATTATTCTGTGTAAGCAATTTTATATTTAACAATCTTCCTCTCGTCGCATTCTATCCGTATTTGCTTATTGGCAGACCGGTTCTTTATTTAATCGGGGTGATTTACATAGTCGCCTCATCCTCATAAGGAAGCGGACGAAATGTAAGCCACAGGAAAAAGCCCAGGTATGGCAAGACAATAAATAGAGGGTTAATATCTGTTAACGGCACGATGTAGACCCATGGCATAGTTACAAGCCCAATGATGTAAGACCAGCCACCTCGCCAAAGCCACTCGCACTGTCCGCGGAGCCTGCAAACAAGTATTAAGGGGAAATATATGATTGTAAAGATAATAGGAATAATTGGAATATAAAAAATAAATTCCAAAATGCCTCCTATCATCTCTAACACGCTTCTGTCTGTAGTTAGCGAGTCAAAAAATTTTCGTGAAAACGCAATATTATCCACAATTTGAATATATCTATATATCATCATACTGATGAGAACAATCTTGAATGATGAAAATAGACTTAACACACTTATCCAGAGTCTACTTCTTTTGAAGTCTATCATATTTATGTTCATCGACTTTATTAATTGCTTTCACGATTTCGGTTGTAGAGAATGTCTTTACATAGGATGGCGCAGGAATTCAAATGTTTGGCAAGACAATCAAAGCGGCGCGGGCTGTTTCATGGCATGAGAGGTGAGTTTTTGTCATAAGCGTTAGGCGGCTATCGCTTTTCGGCGGCAAGTTAGTTAATTTCCGTCGGAAATGCAAACTTTCGGCCGAAAAGTTGGCTCACTTGGATGGATTGCCCCAGGGGGTGAAGATGAGATTAACTCCTAAGCTATTGTATGATTTTCTTTAATGAGAAGTGGGCGAATAGAGAGAGGAGGGTGGTGACGGCGAAGACGTAGAGAGTCATTGCTGTGGGGCCACAGACGGCTATGCCAAAATAGATACCGAGTTGGATGACGGGGTAATGGAATAGGTAGAGGTGATAGGATATGTTGTTTTTATGGCGTAGCGGTGTGATGTCGTAGGGCAGCAAGGATATGCCCAATACTACCGCCGAAATGGCGAATGGCTCCAAGAAGATTGAAAACCAATAGGGTGAACACTTCATCACGACCCACAAGGAGAATCCTATCGCTATAGTGAAGAGGGGGTGACGCTCAATCTTCGACCGCAGGAAGAAGATTAACATGCCTGCGTAGAAGAAAATGAGAATTGTCCGAATATCTGACGGCGCAAAATGTCGTAGATTTGTGAGCCTGTGGAAAAATAGAAGTAGGTAAAAATCAGACGATAGAGGACTGAAAGGGCTATTAATTCCAATACCAAAGTTTCCTTTCGCAGCTTTGACAGATGTGTCTGCAAGAAAACGAATATCGGCACCGAGAGGTAGAGACACCATTCCACTTTCATTGTCCAGAGCGAGGGGTTGACGGCAGAGGTGGCATACCGAACGCCTTGGAACACTCCGGGGAGGTCGGGGTGCAGCCAATTCAGAAATGAGAGATTGGCTGCCAAATATTTCCAGAATCCGCTTGACAGAAAATACTCGCGCCAAGTGAGGCAGGACACCGCCACCAAGCCCAAGGCAGCAGCCACGACGATGAAGATGTAAGGGGGCAAGATGCGTCGGGCGCGATGGAGAGTGTAGCGTTTGAAGTTGTTGTGTCGGATGTAGTTGGGGTACATGAGAAAGCCGCTGATTGCGAAAAATCCCCCTACAGCCTCGTAGGAGGTAAGGAAAAACGGTATATCTGACCCTATGGCTCCGTTGATGTGCGCTATAATGACGGCTATCGACATCACATAGCGCATCAGATCCATATTGGGGTAGTAAGTGTGAGCTGATTTCATATAATTCTAATTCGGATTCTTTTGCGCTGAGTCAATACAAGATTTTAACTGCAAAATTACAACTTTTAGAGCATAAATCTATTGATTTCGTGTAATTCACATTAATTATTATCGGAGGGGAGGGGAAATTCGGGGATTTTGATTAATTTTGCAGATGGTTGGGGAAATGGAAGGATAACGGACACAAAATTTGACAATATGACAAGGAAAATTTTTATATCAATCATCATTTTCGTTCTGGCGGCGGCGGGAGCTGTTGTTTCTGCTGCGGCCGGCGACGAGTCAACATCAAATCAGAAGAAAATTATGGAAAACAACGGCGATGTCAAGGTGCGCCTCCACACGACGGAGGGCGACATCACACTACTGCTCTATGGCGACACCCCCCGCCACCGCGACAATTTCGTGGAGCGCGTCGAGGCGGGCGATTACAACGGTGTGCTTTTCCACCGTGTGATATCGGATTTCATGATTCAGACGGGCGACCCGCAGAGCAAGGAGGCCAAGCCGGGTCAGCGTCTGGGTGCGGGCGATTCGGCTCAGGAGATTGATGCCGAGATACTTTTCCCGACGCATTATCACCACCGCGGGGCGATTGCGGCAGCACGCACGGGCGACCAAGTGAACCCCCAGCGTCGTTCGTCGGGCTCGCAGTTTTATATCGTGACCGGCAAGAAGTTTTCTGACGGTCAGCTCGACCAGATGGAGCATCAGGCGCGTATGCTGAGAAAGCAGACGGTGTTTAACGCTTTGGCGGCGCAGCACCGCGATTCGATAATGGAGATGCGTCGCAACCGCGACCAGGCGGGATTGACGGCACTTCAGGAACAGCTTGTGGCCGAGACGGAGCGTCTGACCGCGGGCGATTCGACCCTCTACACGCCCGAGATGCGCGAGGCTTACCGCACGCAGGGCGGCACGCCTCACCTCGACGGACAATACACAGTGTATGGCCGCGTCATCGAGGGTATGGATGTGGTTGAGAAAATCGAGAAGGCGGAGACGGATGGTGCCGACCGCCCCACTCAGGATATCCGCATCATTTCGGCTGAAGTGGTGAAGTAAGCCACGGAAGCTTGACAGGACACCGCGCCGCCGCGCCCCATGCAGGGCGTAGCGGCGCGGATTTGCTTTGTAGGAGCCGCCAAGCGGACGCCCCCACCCGAAGACAAACTCTTTGGCGGCGGAGTGGAG
>JAIDCC010000101.1 GCA_029056055.1 Duncaniella sp. | reverse complement strand
GTCGCTCTGGGGTTCGTCGGCAACTACGCCCTGTGTGGACTTTCACCACAGATGTATGACATGCCCGTCATACAAAAAATAAAACAACCGCTTTTCAACGAGTTGGAAAGCGGTTGTTTTGCGCGCGTAGAGTGATCCATACTGGATTCGAACCAGTGACCTCCTCCCTGTCAAGGAGGCGCTCCGAACCAACTGAGCTAATGAATCAGAATTACGAAAGAAGTCTGCTCGGAAGCAGCATGAGTGATCCGGATGCGACTCGAACGCATGACCGTCTGCTTAGAAGGCAGATGCTCTATCCAGCTGAGCTACCGGACCCCTTAACACAACTCCTCTTAGCGAGGTCGTGCGTTTCGTGTGCAAAATTAGTACAAATTTTCTGAACTTCAAAATTTTTCACTCACAAATTTTGCAAGCCAATTGCGCACCGTTGCGTTTTAGGATTTTTAATAAATATATTGGTGTGATTTGTGTAAATAGCGGCTTAAGTGTATTGATTTATTCGCGAATTGTCGCTATCTTTGCAGTCGATTAGTCGGAATAATACCCCAACCGACCGATTGAATTTTATTCAACCACACGTTACAATTTCGATATAGAATGAAAAAAAGTGCTCTTCAGCAGGCTCGCGCAGCCTACCGTCCTCAGATGCCTATCGTACTCACGGGCGCGGTAAAGGTTGTAGAAGGTAAACCCACCCAGTCGGTTGCCGACCAGGAGGCTATCAAGCAGTTGTTTCCCAACACCTACGGTCTTCCCGAAATCACCTTTGAAAAGGTTTCGGTTTCCGAACCCTCCAAGCCCATCAACGTCGGTGTGATTCTCTCCGGCGGACAGGCTCCCGGTGGCCACAACGTCATCTCGGGTCTTTTCGACGGCATCAAGACCATCAACAAGGATTCTCGCCTCTACGGTTTCCTGATGGGTCCCGGCGGCCTCGTCGACCACAAGTATAAGGAACTCACAGCCGACATCATTGACGAATACCGCAATACCGGCGGTTTCGACATCATCGGCTCGGGCCGTACCAAGCTGGAAACGAAAGAGCAGTTTGACAAAGGTCTCGAGATACTCCGCGAGCTCGACATCAAGGCGCTCGTCATCATCGGCGGCGACGACTCGAACACCAACGCCGCTATTCTGGCCGAATACTACAAGGCCATCGACGCAGGTGTGCAGGTGATTGGTGTGCCCAAGACCATCGACGGCGACCTCAAGAACGAGGTTATCGAGACTTCGTTTGGCTTCGACACCGCTACCAAGGTCTACTCGGAGGTTATCGGCAACATTCAGCGTGACTGCAACTCGGCCAAGAAATACTGGCACTTCATCAAGCTCATGGGCCGTTCGGCTTCGCACATCGCCCTCGAATGCGCTCTTCAGTGCCAGCCTAACATCTGCATCATCTCTGAAGAAGTTGAAGCAAAGAATATGACCCTCGACCAGGTGGTCGACGAAATCGCTCAGGCTGTTGCCGACCGTGCCGCTCAGGGCGACAACTACGGCGTAGTGCTCATCCCCGAAGGCCTCATCGAATTTATCCCCGCTGTGAAAGCCCTCATCGCCGAACTCAATGACCTCCTCGCAGCCAAAGCAGACGAATTTGCAGCTCTCGCTCCCAAGGACCAGCGTCAGTGGGTCATCGAGCATCTCTCTGAAGAAAATGCCAAGACCTACGCCTCTCTCCCCGAAGGTGTTGCTCGCCAGCTCACCCTCGACCGCGACCCCCACGGCAACGTTCAGGTGTCGCTCATCGAGACTGAGAAACTCCTCTCAGAAATGGTAGGCAAGCGCCTCAAGGAGATGGCCGAAGCAGGCAAGTACAACGGCAAGTATTCGACGATGCACCACTTCTTCGGTTACGAAGGTCGTTGCGCCGACCCCTCCAACTTCGACGCCAACTACTGCTATGGTCTCGGATTTACCGCCGCTTGCCTTATCGCTGCCGGCGTAACAGGCTACATGTCGAGCCTCCGCAATCTGACTTTCGCACCTGTCAACTGGGTGGCCGGTGGTATCCCCATCACCATGATGATGAACATGGAGCGTCGCCACGGCGAGATGAAGCCCGTAATCCAAAAGGCTCTCGTTGACCTCGACGGTGCGCCCTTCCGCAAATTTGTCAAGGAGCGCGAAGGCTGGAAGAAGAACACCTGCTACACCTATCCCGGTCCTATCCAGTACTTTGGCCCCGCCGAAGTGGCCGACCAGCCCTCAATGACTCTCGTCTACGAGCAAAAAAACCGCAAATATTGATTTTGCTCCTGCCGATATGATGAGCTGACATTCGTATCGCTTATTAATCGGCATTCATAAAAATGTGATTTTCCTAACACCTCCCTTCGCTTCATGCGGAGGGAGGTTGTCAGGGATAATGACAGAGGATTTTTCAGTTGCAGAAATGCGGACATTACCCGAATTGTTGCGCCTTTCGTGTCGTGCAAACCTTTGGGGACAAAGCCCTGTAGCACGGCATGGCTTTCCAAGGCGCGCCAAATCCAAAGGCCGCCAAAACCACTTCTAACTTTTCCTAACCAGATGACTAAAAGGCTTTTTATACTATGTAATTTGCTGCTGGCCCTCAGTTTGTGGGCCGGCGCACAACGCATTCCTCCAACCGATATCCGCAACAATCCCAACCGAACGTTAGACTGTTCGCTCGTTCTTGTCAACACCCTCAACGATTCGATTCTGCTCGACTATTACATACTTGAAAATATCGACGCGAAAAAGCCCCAATGCATAGGCTATCTGCCGTCGCAGCGCGCCGTGATTTTCGAAGTGAGAAACCTTGATGAAATCCCTACAATTTCATCAGCCAAGGCCATGGCCGACGACTTTTTTGCACCTTTTGCAGCCGCTGTCGGACTTCCTTCAGCCGACCACAACGCTCTTTTCGCAGACGCGAGTGTGGGCGGTCGGAGAGGCACCGAGGCACTTCGCCTCGCCGCTACGGCCTCCGCGAAACAGTTGCGCAAGCACCTGCCAAAAGTGAAATGCAAACGCTACGCGCTCGTTACGGGATTTGCAGAGTTTTCTGTAAGTGGTCCGAAAGGCACGCCCTTCAAATTTCAGGGCGACGAAGCCATTCAGGCATTCATTGAGAAAGCGGCAAAGCAGTATGGCTACAAACGCTCGGTCAGCCCCGAAATCCTGCGCGAACGTCTGCGTCAGGGCGATGCCGAAACGAAAGATTTTGTGTCAGCCAAGCTAACCGGTAGATAACTAGAAATGACAGAATACACTTTCTCGTCTGATGCTGACTTCGGCGACTCGACGTCGCAAGTTCGGCTTTATACCATAGAGGCGGATGTGACCAACGGAGTCACCCCCGACTCGCTCAGGCTTTTGACCGAGCAATGCGTCGCATCTCTTAGCGGCTTGCTCACGCGAGAGGAAGCCGGGACTCGGCCTGCTGTCCGCGCCACCCGCCAAGCGTATGCTCCGGGTTGTCGTGAAGCAGCCGAACTCAGTCCTTCGGCGGAGAATCTGACTTTGCAAGCAGTCGAAGGCGGAAACCTCATCACCGAAAACGCCATAACCGACGTTGTCAACCTCGCCTCACTTCGGTCGGGCTACAGCATTGTCTGTCTTGATGCCGACAAAGTTTCAGGGCATGCTCTTCGCTTTTCGCACGATGCCTCGAAGGGCATACCGGCCATCTACGATACAACAGACCTACTCGGTTGGCCTACCTCCGTTGCGCCCCGTGCGGCAGTCAGTCTCACTACAACCCGAGTTCTGATAGTCATCTTCTGCTTCGGCGAAGAGGAGCCCCCGGCGCAGACCGTCGATTACATTGCCGACCTGCTCTCTGAATATGTCCAAGCGTCAAATCTATCAACTAACATTTTCCGGCTATGAATCAGTTTAGACTTTACTCGTCGAACATCAACCAGCGATACATTTCAGAAGCGGTAAAAGTGCTTGAAGATGGGGGAGTGGTACTCTATCCCACCGACTCGGTCTATGCTCTCGGTTGCTCGGCCCTTGACAACCAGGCCATCGAACGTCTCTGTCGCTTCAAAGGTGTCGACCCCCGCAAGCAGACACTATCCATCATTTGCAGCGACCTGTCCATGGCCAGCCGATACGCTCGAATCGACAACGAAGCCTATCGTATTCTCCACCGAAATCTCCCTGGCGCGTTCACGTTTGTATTGCCCGCGGCGACTACGCTTCCGAAGGTGTTCAAAGGTCGCAAGACCGTTGGCATCCGAATCCCCGATTGCCCCATAGCCGTCGAACTTGCCGCCTCTCTCGGTCATCCGCTTCTGACAACTTCGGCTGTCGACGCCGAACATTTCGACATGTATTTCGCCGAGATAGCCGACTCTCACGAAGGCATTTGCGACCTTGCCATAGAGGAGGCCGACGCCGTGCCCGACCAGGCATTGTCTACTGTGGTAGACCTCACCGACTCGTCCGAGCCTGTCATAATCCGTCAGGGGAGGGGCGAACTTGCCTGATGCTCAATTATTCAGAAGTAACTTACAATGATTATCGACAGCTGTTTCCAAAACCGTCGGTGGTCTACAACAGCGTGGATTTCGCACTGCTGAATGCATCGAAAACCGGCTTGCTCCACTTTCTTGTGCTAAGCAACGACCACGGCAAACCGCTCTTCGGAATCATCATCGGAGAGAATGCCGAAGGTTTTTCATCGCCCTTCTCGGCTCCGTTCGGCGGTCTCGAAACAAATCGAAGTCATGGCGTGGAAACGTGGCTCGAAGCCGCCGAAGCTCTAAAGAATTTTGCACGCGAGTACAAAAAGCCCCTTCGCATAGCTCTCCCTCCGGCGTTCTATTGTGCCGACGACCGTATCGAAGCTCAGGCATTGGCTCTGAAGACGGCAGGATTCACCGACACCCCCGATTACAATTATCATTTCAATCTTGATGTGCCTCAGCTCACCTCGGCAGCGCGCAACAAACTCGCGACAGCCGGCCGCCACGACTTCAAGACCGAGCTGACCACAGACGTTGCGCGTGCATATGCCGTTATCAAAGCCAACCGTGACCAACGCGGCTATCCGCTGCGCATGACGCTCGGTCAGGTGGAAGAGACCGTCAAGCTGATTCCGGCAGACTTTTGGATAATGAGCCTTGAGGGTCGAGACGTAGCCGCCGCACAGATTTTCGAAGTAAACGATAGAGTGGTGCAGGTGGTCTACTGGGGTGAAGACACAGAATTTTCCCCTCTTCGCCCGATGAATCTTCTCGCCTCCAAAATCGCCTTGCACTATCTCGAAAAAGGTAAGATTGTCGATGTAGGGCCTTCATCGACCGACGGCGTCCCTTCTACCGGGCTATGCGACTTCAAAGCTTCTGTCGGTTGCCATCTGACACCCAAGCATGTGCTGACCCTTTCAGTCTAAGCGCTCTCTTTTCAGTTTGCCCGAAGCGGTCTTCTCGATTCGGGCTACACGGATTACGTCCTTGATAAGACGCCGTCCCATTCGCTGCGCCAAAAAGTCGAGCACCGCATCCGGAAAAGTCTGTTCATCGGCTGTGGTCACAACGACAGCCTCACGCCCCCATTTTGCAGACTGGCGCGACGAGACATAAAATTCTACCGCAGACGGAACAATCTCGGCGATAACTTTTTCAATCTCCTCGGGATGGATTTTGATGCCGCCCGAATTGATTACGTTGTCGGCGCGCCCGAGCCATTTGAACGACATCGCATCGCGAAGCGCCACGACATCGTTCGTAACGAGGCGTCCGAAAGAAAGGGTAGTGGTGTCAATCACCAGACATCCGCGCTCGTCTGCGGAGAACGCAAATCCCGTCAATCCCGTGTAAAAGTCATCACCGACGCGGCGCAGAGCCACATGCGAACAAGTCTCTGTCATGCCGTACGAAACGAAGGCCTTGACCCGTGCGTCGATGAGCCGACGCTCCATGTCAGGGCTTAGCGGACTCCCCCCGATAAGCAAGTTGTCAACCATGCGTGTCCTGCCCGATGCAAGCCAGCCCTCAAGTTGCGACGGCACCACGGGCATCATCGTGGCGTGCCCCTCAAAATGAGAAAAAGGTGTAGAAGAAGGTTCCTCGGCTATGAGCGAACACCCGGCTTCCAAAGCTCTGACCACCTGCATTTTTCCGGCGATATAATCGGCCGACAAAGGCAATAGCAGAGTGGAATCATGCGTGATGCCGAAGAATTCGTTTGTGGCTCGTGCCGAAGCCCGCATGTCCGATTTGAGCAGTTTTATTTCCTTCGGAGCGCCGGTCGAACCCGACGTATGGGCCGTGATGTAAGGCTTGGTGTCGCGCCACTCTTTCAAGAATTGCCCGCAACGTTCGGTCAGAATCAGTTCCATTCGAAATCCGGAAGTTCCCATCCTTTCGACTCGTCGGCGCAAAGCCATTCGCCTTCACGCACGAGCGGCGAGGGAATGTTATTGTAATAAAGTTCGCCCGTACCAAGCCCCTGAGGCAGAGGAGTCCTATGGGAAGCCACGAAACGAGCGATAGCATTGAGTCCGACATTCGATTCGAGAGCCGACGTCACCCACCATCCTATTCCGCGTTTCTCCGCTTCCTCAATCCAGACCTGTGCGCCCGAAAATCCTCCGCAAAGCGTCGGCTTCAGAATGATGTAATCCGGCTTTATCGCATCAAGCATACGGCAACGCTCATCTCCGGTAACGCCTATCAGCTCCTCGTCGAGAGCAATCGGAATGGGCGACACCTCGCAAAGCGCAGCCATCTCCGGCAACTGCCCGCGGGCAATCGGTTGTTCTATCGAATGGATATTAAATTCGCTCAGGCGTTTCAGACGCTCTAAAGCTTCTGAAGGTTTAAACGCGCCGTTGGCATCCAGACGCAATTCCACGCCCGGAGCCTCGCGACGGAGCAGACGAAGCATATCATATTCTTCCTGCTCGTCAATACCTCCGATTTTGATTTTGATACATCCGAAACCCTCGTCGAGTTTGCGGGCAAGTCGATCGAGCATAAGAGCTTTGTCGCCCATCCAAATGAGGCCGTTGATTTTTATCGGGTCAAAACGCTCGACGAACGGGCGGTGAGCCGCACCGTTTTCAAGGTCGCTCAACGCAGTTTCAAGCCCCATTTTGATTGACGGCCATGCGTCGAGTCGCCCCATATCGGCAACGTAGCTTTCAATGTTTTCACACACCTCCGAAAGCTTCGCCTCATAGTCGGGGCGGTCGTCAGGACTAAGGCCCCTGAACAGGGCGGCCTCACCGAGTCCGAATTTCAAAGGCTCGTCCTCGCGCCACACCTTAATATAAAATGTGTCCTTGTGGCGCATACGGTCGCGCGACGTTATGGCCTCAAATTTGAAGTCAAGACGTCGCCGCGACCAGCACGCTATAAGCTCTCCCATCAACCGGGAAATTTCTGAAATTTGTCGAAATCGGGATTGCGCTTTTCGAGGAAGGCGTTCTTGCCCTCCTGCGCTTCCTCCATGAGATAGTACATCAGCGTGGCGTCACCGGCAAACTCCATCATGCCGCGCTGACCGTCGAGCTCGGCATTGAGCGCACGTTTTATCATTCTTATCGCCATCGGGCTTCGGCTGAGGATGGTCTCACACCATTCAACCGTCTCGTCCTCAAGTCGGTCGAAGGGCACCACCTTATTCACCATTCCCATCTCTTCGGCCTCCTTGGCCGAATACTGGCGGCAGAGAAACCAAATTTCACGGGCCTTCTTCTGACCGACGCAACGAGCGAGATAGCTCGACCCGAAACCGGCATCAAAACTACCAACCTTAGGACCGGTCTGGCCGAAGCGGGCGTTTTCGGAAGCAATGGTGAGGTCGCACACCACATGAAGCACATGGCCGCCCCCGATGGCATAGCCGTTGACCATCGCGATGACAGGCTTGGGGATAGAGCGGATTGCCTTGTGGAGGTCGAGCACGTTCAGGCGGGGCACGCCGTTGTCGTCGATGTAGCCGCCTATGCCCTTGACCTTCTGGTCGCCGCCCGAACAAAACGCCTTGTCGCCCGCACCGGTGAGCACCACGACTCCAATCGTGGGGTCTTCACGGCAGATGGCCATGGCGTCGAGCATTTCGAAATTTGTGTGCGGACGGAAAGCATTGTAAACCTCGGGGCGGTTTATCGTAATCTTCGCTATTTTTCCGTAACGTTCGAAAAGTATGTCGTCATACTTCTTTATGGGTGTCCATTCCCTTTTGTTCTCTTTCATAGTGTTCAAAGTAGTATAATAATGTGGCAGACGAGTGTCTCGCCTTCATGCTAACGGGCGATTCCTCTCGTTAGCGACTGCAAAAATAGTGATAATTTCCCGCTTCGCGATGTTAATTTTATTTAAACCCTCCTATTGCACGACCCGACTAAAATTCGTAACTTTGCACTCATAAGTAAGTGAGAAAAATAAATGAATAATAACACGAAGTTATTTTTGAGATGATTTATGCGTGGAACGAATGAGTGTAGCCGCGCTACACGATTGAGTGACAAGCATGAAACAGCCAAAATGAACGAGTTTTATTATTCAAGAATTTTTCTTCACACATATCGTTTTATTTTTTGAACTTACTTAAGTAATACCTCGGCTAAAAAATATGTCACTACAAGAAGAAATATCCCGACGCCGCACGTTCGCAATCATATCTCACCCTGATGCCGGCAAAACCACACTCACCGAAAAGTTGCTGCTCTTCGGCGGTGCAATCCACATTGCCGGTGCAGTCAAGTCAAACAAAATCAAGAAGACAGCTACATCTGACTGGATGGAGATTGAAAAACAGAGAGGAATCTCCGTGGCAACTTCGGTGATGGGGTTCAACTACGGCGACTACAAAATCAACATTCTCGACACACCCGGTCACCAGGATTTTGCCGAGGATACCTACCGTACCCTGACTGCCGTCGACTCTGTAATAATCGTGGTCGACGTGGCTAAAGGTGTCGAGCAACAGACACGCAAACTCATGGAAGTGTGCCGCATGCGCAACACTCCCGTGATTATCTTCGTCAACAAGCTCGACCGCGAGGGTCGCGACCCGTTCGACATTCTTGACGAGCTCGAAAGCGAGCTAAAGATTTCTGTGCGCCCCCTTTCGTGGCCCATCAACATTGGTGCCAAGTTCAAGGGTGTCTACAACATTTTCGAGAAATCTCTCGACCTCTTCACACCCGACAAACAGCGCGTCAGCGAACGTGTGGAAATCGACTCTGTCGACGACCCGCGTATCGACGAGGCTGTAGGCGAGACCGACGCGGCCAAACTGCGCGAAGACCTCGAACTCATCGAAGGTGTTTACCCCGAGTTTGACGAACAGGCTTACCTCGAAGGAAAAGTTGCGCCCGTATTTTTCGGTTCGGCGCTCAACACGTTCGGCGTAAAAGAGCTTCTCGACTGCTTCGTCAAGATTGCCCCCTCCCCACGTCCCGTGACCGCCGAAGAGCGCACCATCAGTCCCGACGAAGAAGGCTTCTCAGGCTTTGTTTTCAAGATTCATGCCAACATGGACCCCAACCACCGCTCCTGCATAGCTTTCGTCAAAATCTGTTCAGGCAAATTCGAACGAAACGCGCCCTACAAACATGTCCGCTCAGGCAAAATGATGAAGTTTGCCGCACCTACGGCGTTCATGGCGCAGAAGAAAAACATCGTCGACGAGGCATACCCCGGCGACATCGTCGGCATTCCCGACACCGGAAACTTCAAAATCGGCGACACGCTGACATCAGGCGAAAACCTCCACTTCAAAGGGCTGCCGAGCTTCTCGCCCGAGATGTTCAAGTATATCGAAAACTCCGACCCCATGAAGGCCAAGCAGCTCGACAAGGGCATACAGCAGCTCATGGACGAAGGTGTGGCACAGCTGTTTGTCAATCAGTTCAACGGCCGAAAAATCATCGGCACCGTCGGTCAGCTTCAGTTTGAAGTGATTCAGTACCGCTTGCTCCACGAGTATGGCGCGCAGTGTCGTTGGGAACCGATTTCGCTCTACAAAGCCTGCTGGGTGGAAAGCGACGACCCCGAGGCGCTTGCGGCATTTAAGAAACGCAAACATCAGTTCATGGCCGTAGACCGTCAGGGGCGCGACGTCTTTCTCGCCGACTCAGGCTATGTGCTCACCATGGCTCAGAACGATTTCCCGAAAATCAAATTCCATTTCACCTCTGAATTCTAAACAGACCGCTCCCTGCCTGAAGGCAGGAAGTGCTTATCAATAAACCATTCACACTCAAATCCACTTTTATCAATGTCAAAAATCGGCAGCAAATGGACCCCTTCCGCCCGCAAAGCCATCCTTCTCGGCAGCGGCGAGTTAGGTAAAGAGGTAGCTATCGAACTCCAGCGCATGGGGGTCGAAGTAATAGCCTGCGACAAGTATGACAACGCTCCCGCGATGCACATCGCCGACCGTCGCCACATCTTTTCGATGACCGACGGCGAGAAACTCCGCGAAGTAATCGTGGCCGAAAAGCCCGACCATATCATCCCCGAAATAGAGGCCATAGCCACCCCCGTGCTCGTTGAGCTTGAAAAGGAGGGCTACAATGTCACGCCTACTGCCACGGCAGCCTTCCTCACCATGAACCGCGAAGGCATCCGTCGTCTGGCGGCCGAAGAGCTCGGTCTCCCCACGTCGCCCTACCGCTTTGCCTCCGACTACGAAGAGTTTAAGAAAGCTGTCGAAGAAATCGGCATTCCCTGCGTTGTCAAACCGGTAATGTCGTCGAGCGGTCACGGCCAGAGCACCATCAAGAAGGCCGAGGATATCGAGGAGGCATGGAAGAACGCCCAGGAGGGTGGTCGTGCCGGCGCCGGCCGTGTCATCGTAGAAGGTTTTGTAGATTTCGACTACGAGATTACGCTTCTCACCGTCCGCTCGGTGAGTGGCACCACTTTCTGCGAACCTATCGGCCACATTCAGATTGACGGCGACTACCGTTACTCCTGGCAGCCGCAGGCCATGACCGACGAAGCAAAGGCCAAGGCGTGTGAGATTGCCGCCAAGGTGACAGATGCGCTCGGAGGTTACGGCATTTTTGGCGTTGAGCTTTTCATCAAGGGCAACGACGTGATTTTCAGCGAGGTTTCACCCCGTCCCCACGACACCGGCATGGTCACTATGATTTCGCAAGACCAGAGCGAATTTGCCCTCCATGCCCGCGCTCTTCTCGGTCTCCCCGTGCCCGCTATCCGTTTCTACGGCCCGTCGGCCTCGCGTGCCATTGTTGTCGAAGGAGACTCCCGCGAAATCGAGTTTGATGCCATCGAGAAAGCCCTCGAAGAACCCGGCGTGCAGATGCGCATCTTCGGCAAGCCCGAAATCAAGGGACACCGTCGCATGGGCGTCATCCTCGCCACGGCCGACACCGTCGAAGAAGCTCGCGCTAAAGCCGAACGCGCTTACAACAAGCTCTCAATCAACGTGAAGTAAAACACGTTTATCGTGAGTTACAAAGCTTTAACTCCTACGGGCAGACATGCCGGCATAGCTTTTGCTCTGGTGTGTCTGCTTGTAGTGTTTTTCAGCGGAGCCTCCGGACTTAAGTGTCACGCAGCTGTCTCTCCCAAGGAACTGGCCGCAAGTCTCAGCCGGCTCGATGCCGAACTCGACAAACGCCAGTCGTATATCAGACAACGTAAGACTAAGGCCGATTCGCTCCGTTCAGCCCTCAAAAGCACCTCCGACCCGGCCTCGCGCCTTGACATCTACCTGCGTCTCGGCGACACATACAGCACCCTAAACATCGACTCGGCTCTCTGGTTTTATTCCCACGGACATGACGAAGCCGTAAAGACGAATCTTGACTCCGTCACGACACTTTTCAACCTTCGTCAGGCCACATATCTCCCCCTCCTCGGCTTTTTCTCAGCAGCCGATTCGATTTTTGATTTGGTCAGACTCAACGGTATTCCGCAATCTTTGCAGGCGGAGTATTTCGACGCCGACCGTCAGGCCTCGTTCTATACCTCGACTTTTTTTGCCGACTACACAGATGTCTCCCAGGCGTTTCTCGACAACAGTATCGCCGCGCAGAAAAAGCTCGTCGATTTGCTCCCCGAAGGGTCGCCGCGCCAGAAACTCAATCTGGCCGAAGCCCTATTCTTCAACCATCAATACCGCAAAGCGAAAACCCTTCTCGAAGGGCTCATCGGTGAAATCAGCGATACGAATCCGCTCTATGCACGCGCCACTCACATTCTGGCCGACATTGCCAAAGCGGAAGGTGACACCCGCACCTACATATACTACCTCGCTCTTTCGGCTACGGCCGACGTGAAATGTGCCACGCTTGAGGTGTCTTCTCTTCAGGAGCTGGGCAACGTGCTCTATCTGGGCGACGACCTCGACCGTGCCCACGACTATATGAACGTCGCTCTCGAAAATGCCGTAGAGTGTCATGCACCGTTGCGCATGATTGAAGCCTCGCGCATGCTGCCTTTCGTTCAGAAAGCCCACAATCACAATGCCCGGAGGTCTTACATCATCCTGTGGCTCGCGCTGCTGATTGCGCTTCTCACCATCGGAATAGCACTGACAGCGTTTGTCAGGGTGAGAAATCGCCAGAGACAGTTGCAGGTGCTGACACGGCAGCTTGACGACTCGAGCCGCATGAAAGACGCCTACATTTCGCAGTTTCTCAAGCTCTGCTCAATCTACATGGAAAAACTGACGTCATTCAACCGCGTGGTGTATGGCAAACTGATTGCCGGCAAAAGCGACGACTTGATAAAACTCACCAAAACCGGCAAGATGGTCGAGGAGCTGAGTTCTGAGTTCTACGAAATGTTCGACGAGGTGCTTCTCGGGCTTTATCCCGACTTCGTCGAAGAGGTCAACGCCCTTCTTCAGGAAGGTGCGAAGATTGAACTGAAAGAAGGGGAGAGGCTGAACGTCGAATTGCGCATCCTCGCGCTCATGCGCCTCGGCATCAGTGATGCCGCCAACATTGCCCGCATGCTCAACTACTCGGTCAACACCATCTACACATACCGCAACAAACTCAAAAACCGCGCCATCGACCGCGACACATTCGAGAGCGCGGTGATGGCGATCAAGTAACCGTCCTCACTCCCGCTGTCACACGAGGAGGAGTTGATAAAAATAGGCATCCGAATATTTTCCGGCACGTCGAAGCCAAGAGCGAAGACGGCCGGAAATTTTATATCCGCAGCTTTCGAAAAGTGTTCTCGAAGGTTGATTGTCGGCTCCGACAATAGCATAAAGCTGATGAATCGAGAGCACGTCGCGACAATACGAAGCGAGGCTCGCGAGGGCCGACGCTCCGTATCCGTGCTTTCTTAACCCCGGAGCGATGATGATTCCTACTCCGGCCCGCGAGTTGACCGGGTCGAAATCGTAGAGGTCGACACACCCGACACTTTCGCGCGTCTCTGCGTCGGCTATCATAAGCCGCAACTGACGGGCTGAGAAAATATCCGCATCATAATTGAGCACATAGTCGGTGAGCTGCTGAAGCGAATAAGGGGCGGCTTTATCGCCCGTCAGAAAACTCTCATCGAGATTTTCCCATTCATAAAGCGGCGCGACATCCTCGGGCTCGAGAGCCCTGAGAATGACGCGCGGTAAATACTTTGCTGTTATATCGTCCATCAGCCTTGTTCTGTGAGGAAACGCTCCACATCGAGAGCCGCTTTACAGCCCATGCCGGCTGCGGTAATGGCCTGACGATAGATAGGGTCGGCCACGTCGCCGGCGGCGAAAACGCCTTCGATGTTGGTAGCTGTCGTGGCGCCCTTGGTCTTTATGTAACCCTGCTCGTCACATTCGATAGCGTTGCGGAATACCTCCGTGTTGGGCGTATGGCCGATGGCGAGGAAGAAGCCGTCGAGGGGCAGGTCGTAGTGGCGTTCGCGGTCGTCGCCTCTGAACTCTACGAGGTGTGCGCCTTCCACCTGTCCTTCGCCGTAAAGACCTTCAGTCTCGGTCGAGAACAGCACTTTGATGTTTTCCTTTTCCATAACGCGCTTCTGCATCACTTTTGAGGCACGGAGGAAAGGTTTGCGGACAATAAGGTAGACCTCCGCAGCGATGTTGCTCAGATAGAGAGCCTCTTCGCACGCGGTGTCGCCGCCGCCTACCACGGCAACTTTCTTCTTACGATAGAAAAATCCGTCGCAGGTTGCGCAGGCCGAGACGCCCAGTCCGCGATATTTCTCCTCGTCGGGCAGACCGAGATAGCGTGCCGACGCTCCTGTCGAGATGATTATAGCATCTGCCTCGATGGTTTGGTCTTGGTCGGTGACAGCCACAAACGGACGCTTCGTGAAGTCTACTTCCTTCACAAATCCCTCGCGGATATCTGCGCCGAAACGTATGGCTTGCTTGCGAAAGTCTTCCATAATCTCTGTGCCCGTGATACCTTCGGGATAACCGGGGAAGTTCTCTACCTCGGTGGTGATGGTGAGTTGGCCGCCGGGCTGATAGCCTTCGACTACGAGAGGATGAAGATTTGCGCGCGAGGCATAAATCGCCGACGTATAGCCTGCGGGTCCCGACCCGATAATCAGGCAGCGTGTCTTGAGTGTATCCATTTTTTAGAATTTGATGATTTTGTATTCTTGTTGATGTTGCGGTTAGCGATAGGGGGGTCAACGGAGGTCGACCACTCTGATGCCGGGATATTGCTTGCCGTTGAATTTGAACGACTCGACTCCCATCACCGGCCCCGGTTTGATGTCGGAGATGGTAATCGACATCTGCTGGCCGTTGGCAAGGCTGATTTCAACCTTCTTGGGCATGAGCGTGTGCTCGTCTACCGTGAGCAGTGCGCTGCGCAAATCGCTCTTGGCTTCCTTGGCCTTGAGGTCGAGGGTCACGTCGCTGCCGCTCTGTGAGGCCACGGTGGCCGTGTAGCTCCTGCGGAAAGCCTGAATGATGGCGAAGGGATTGACCTGCTGGAGCTCTTCGGGCGTGGGGGTGGTGATGTTGATTTCTCCGACGGCCGTCGAATAGGTCCATTGGGTGGTTCCGTCAAACCAGCACGACACCGAGGGCGAGACAAGTTTAAATCGGTCGCCGCACACGGTGAGGAGTCCCGACTGGGCATGTCCGTCGGCCACGGCGGTGTATTTCGCGGTGAGCGATTTCGACTGCTGGAGCTTATTGACCACGCGGTTCATAAACGACGAGGCGGTTTCCTGTGCGGACACCGAGCCTGCGAACCCTACGAGGAGCAGGGTCAGGAGGATATGTCTTAATCTAAGCATCATGATAGTAGGTTAACAATTTTACGTTGGTGAAAGTTTTGTCAGATTGACGCGAGAATGGCTTCGAGACCGATAGGGTCGGTGAGCACCTGACGCGGTTTGCCTCCCTGGGCAGGGCCGACGATGCCGACGGCTTCCATCTGGTCCATAATCTTGCCGGCGCGGTTGAAGCCGATGGAATAGTGGCGTTGCAGTGCCGATGTCGATGCAAGGTTGGCCGAAACTACGTGGCGGGCGCATTCCTCGAAGAGGGGGTCGCGGTCGCCGAGATTGGCCATCTTGCCCCCCGACGATGCTCCTGCGTCGTTGCCTTCCTCTATGTATTCGGGAAGTTCGTAGGCCATGGGGTAGGAGGCCTGGGTGGAAATCTGACGACAGATTTCGAGCACTTCGGGCGTGTCGATAAACGCGCATTGCACGCGGTCAATCTTGCCGTTGTTGCTGAAAAGGAGGTCGCCGCGACCTATGAGCTGGTTGGCGCCGGGACGGTCGAGAATCGTGCGGGAGTCTACCATCTGGAATACTCGGAAAGCGATACGGCCGGGGAAGTTGGCTTTGATAAGACCGGTGATGACGTTGGTCGAAGGGCGCTGCGTGGCGATAATCATGTGGATGCCTACGGCTCGGGCTTTCTGGGCAATTCGGGCGATAGGGGTCTCGATGTCTTTGCCGGCCATCATGATAAGGTCGGCAAACTCGTCGACAATCACCACGATGTAGGGCAGAAATTTATGACCGTGTTCGGGGTTGAGTCGACGGTTGACAAACAGGTGGTTGTAGTCCTTGATGTTGCGCATGTCGGCTTTCTTGAGCAGGGCATAGCGGTTTTCCATCTCGACGCAAAGCGAATTGAGGGTGGCTATGGCTTTCTGCGGCTCTACAATCACGGGCTCTTCCTCGTCGGGCAGTTTGGCGAGATAGTGCTTTTCGAGCTTGGCATAGATGTTAAATTCCACCTGCTTGGGGTCGATGAGCACAAATTTCAGTTCGGCGGGATGCTTTTTGTAAAGGAGCGAGGTGATGATGGCGTTAAGGCCTACCGACTTACCCATACCGGTGGCGCCGGCCACGAGCAGGTGGGGCATCTTGGCGAGGTCTTTCACAAACACCTGATTGGAGACCGTTCTGCCTATGGCCATCGGAAGCTCCATCTTCGAGTCGTTAAACTCGGGGCTGTCAATCACCGATTTCATCGAGACTGTCTGGGGGTCTTCACGGGGCACTTCGATACCGACGGTGCCGCGACCGGGCATGGGCGCAATGATGCGCACGCCGATAGCCGCGAGTTTGAGCGCGAGGTCGTCTTCAAGACTTTTCACGCGGGCCACACGCACACCTTCTGCCGGAACGATTTCATAGAGTATCACCGTCGGGCCCACCGTTGCTTCGATGCTTTCGATGCGGATGTTGTAGTCGGCAAGGGTCTTCGTGATGCGGTCCATGTTGTCCTGAAGCACGTCGGCGTTATAGCCGTGGGTATCCTCGGCAAACTCCGGGAGAATGTCGATTGACGGGAAGCGGAAGCCGGGCAGGTCGGCACGCGGGTCGTAAAGCGAGCCGATTTGGCCGTAAGCCACTTCCGGGGTTTCTTCCTCTTCGGCTTCTTCTTCGTCAACAGCGGCCGAGACGTTTTCTATAGTCTCGGGCGTTTCATCCCTCTGCTCAGCAGGGGCGAAAAGGGGCGATGTCAGAGCCTCTGAAACAGGGGTGGTCACGGGCCGCGCAATCTCTTCATCCTTGACTGTGGCGAAGTCTTTGTCGGGCTGTGCCTCTACAATCTGAGGCTGTTTCGCGGCCACTTCTTCGACCTCTTCGGCCACGAAAAGCGGACGGTCTTCTACGGCGGCCACGCGCTCGGCGGGGATATCTTCCTTTTCGCCCTCCTGCATCGGGCCAAAGAGGGGAGCGGCTGCTGCAACAGGCTCTTCGGCCTCTTCCGTCTCGCCGCTTTCAATCGTTTCTGCGGGGGCAGCCTCAGGCGTCGAGACTTCTACTTCCTCATCAAACGATGCAAAAAGAGGACGCGACGCAGGTTCGACAATTTTCTTTGACGGTTCGAGTGTCGGTTCGGTCTCCGCGGGCTGCTTTTCGTCGATAGCCTTGACTTCCGGCGCTTCGTTTTCATTCTCATCTTTCGAGGCTGCCACAGGTGCTTTCTCCACTCGGACGTCGGTTTCCGCTTTCGGTTCGGCAGGGAGATAGGGGGCATGCTCGGCGGGAACCTCGGTCGCAGCAACGACAGGTTTTTCGACGGCGTCATCCACAGATGCGACCGCTTCTACAACGGGCGCGACGGGTGCTGCTTTCGAAGCCGCTGCGGCTGCTGCGGTCTGAGCCAATTGGGCGGCTTCCGCTTCAAGACGCAACGCTTCGATACGGGCGGCGTCTGCCTGCGCACGAGCTCGGTCGAGTGCTGCCGAGGCCTCGGCTTTGCGGCGTTCGTCCTCGATGGCGGCTATCTCTGCCTCGCGTGCCTCGGCTTCGCTACGCAGACGTGCTTCCGCTTCTTCGCGGGCGCGACGTTCTTCGCGTCGACGGGCACGGCGCAGCTTGAAGGCTGCCACGCCTTGGCTCATCAGACTGAAGAATGATTTAATCTGGCGGAAGAACAGAAGTCCTACAAGTCCGGCCATAACGATACTTACGGCAAGCGCACCCCACACGCCGGCAATCACCATGAGGTGTTCGTTGAGCAGGTGGCCGTGCATACCGCCCCAATAGATTGGCGACGCAAGGTTGACAGTCACGAAGCCGCCGATAATCGAAATGGCGGTTGCCGTCAGCAGACACCTGAGCGTGAGTTTCCAGAAGTCTGTGTCAAACACTCTGAGAAGTATCAGACCGCACACTCCTATATAAATAATGAGAATGAACGCTCCGACACCGAGCCAGTCGTGGATGAGCATGTTGCTTAGCCATGCTCCGAAAGGCCCTCCGGAGTTGGTGATAAGTTCAGGCGCAAACTCGCCGTTGAGCACCGAACTCTGGTCGCGACCGAGGGTGCGGAAATATGAGACGGAGACAATCAGCGTGTAGATGGAAAACACGAGCAGCACAAGCCCCACAAAGAGCAGGGTGCGCGAGTCTGACATGATATGTTTCGCTTTTTCCGTCCCGAGTTTAGTTCTCATTCCGGGCTGAGACGGAGAGCCCCCGGGAGTGGGGAGTGGCTGCGAGACGACTTGCGGCTGCGGAGCGGCCGGCTGTGGAGCTGGAGCGGGAGCTTCTACCACCGGCGCTGGCGCGGGTTGTGCAGCACGCGGTGCCGGAGCTACCGCCGGAGCTGAATAACTATCTTCGGCTGCTCCTGAAGGTTCAGGTTCGGGTGTCCTTGCCGGAGTTGACCCTCCTCCTAAAATGGCCGCAGGGTCATAGCCTGATGTTTCTTGCGAATATGTGTCGTTATTGATTGGTGAGTTATTCTGAGACATATAGTTTCTTTGGATTGTGTGTGCGCAGGGGAGTTCTCACTGTTCTCATTGGAGCCTTCTCCGCTACTACAAAGTTACGAAAAATTACTCAAATAATCAACATTACAATTCTCAAAATTTCACTCCCCGAACTTTCATTGCGCGGCATTTGTTATCTATATGAAATCTCACGCGAGCGGAGGGATTTGATTCCTTAGGCAACCGACCTTCTCCGACCGCTTGCATCGAAAGACTAAAACACTCAAAATCAAAACATCAATTATGAAAAAGATAGGTATTTTCTACGGTTCGACCACCGGCACTACAGCCAACGTGGCAAAGCAGATTGCCGACCAACTCGGTGTTGACTCGGCCAACATCCACGATGTCAGCGAGACAGCGCCTTCCGCTCTCGGTGATTACGACCTCATCATCCTCGGCGCATCCACGTGGGGCGACGGCGATTTGCAGGCCGACATGGCTACTTTCCTCGATGGCGCGCAGGCTCTCGACCTGAGAGATAAAGAAGTGGCAATCTTCGGGTGTGGCGACGACAACATGGCCGACACTTTCTGTAATGCCGTCGGCGAAATCTACCACAAACTCCACAACGCCCACCCCATGTTTATCGCTCCGTTCAACAACAACGGCTACACCTATCGCCATTCCGACGCTGATGTAGAGGGCATGATTGTAGGTCTCTGCCTCGACGAGACCAATCATCCCGACGAAACCCCGGCCCGCATCAAGGCTTGGGTGGAAGAAATAAAGAAAGAACTCTGATTTTTCCTAATTACCCATACATAACAAGCTATCACCGAGGCTCTACCGCACGGTGGCAGCTTGTTGTATTTTCGCGCGGGAAAGGCTGCGCACCTGTAGAAAAAATCTCTTGCCGCGGGAATATTTCTACGTCAAACCCACTGAAATTGAACGTAAAGTAATTTCTTACGTCCACTTTTTGACAAAAATACTTGCATAATTCGCAGGAATAGACTAACTTTGCACACTGAAATGTGGAATAAAAGAAATTTAATCGTTAACGACAATGAAAAGAACATTCCAACCCTCTAACCGCAAGAGAGTTAACAAGCACGGCTTCCGCGCCCGCATGGCTACCCCCGATGGTCGCAAGGTGCTTGCCCGCCGTCGCGCTAAAGGCCGTCTGCGTCTCACCGTATCCGACTCTATCGCCGGTAAGTAAAAACTCTCCAAGCGAAAGCTGAAACGAATTTTCGATTTCAAAACTTCTTGCAACGCCTCGTCAGTAGTGATACTGTCGAGGCGTTGCTCCGTTAGATAACTCCGCGAGACAAACAACCTAAACGGTGAAGTTAGACGATTCGTGCTCGGAATGAAGGCATGTAGCCACGCTATAGCTTCCGGGCTTAACGAGAAAGGCGATAAGCACAAGACGGCCTGAACGAAACAAAGACGAATGCCCACGACTTCCCTATTATCAGAAAACTTGAAGAGCGTATACACGAACTCTTCTGAACAGACTTTATTCTAAAGAGGCTTGTCGAACAGGGGAGTGGTTTGCTCATACAGTCTCCGAGTCGTGAGACAGATTTAGAAGAAGATGGGAGAGAGCCACAAAATTTTTTATCCGAGTCGTCATTTTACATCGACTACACATCCATTAAAGAACAGCGAGCAAATAGCTCCGGACAGCTATGCGTAAATCCGGAGCTATTTGCTCGCAAAAATTTTTCTGACGCGAAATATGCGAGAATTTAAACATCACGAAGTTTAAACAACTTCCATGAAAGCTCAGCATCCTGATGAGAGGAGGGGAGACGTAATAACGGCTATTTGCGACTCCCTAATCAGGAGAAGGTGTGTTTGGTCATAGCTTCCTTAAACGTCATTTTCACATTTGCTTCTTAAAATTTTCACATTTGCCACTCATTACAAAAAGCAAACATCAAAAAATTATCAAACATTAGCCCCTCATCACAATTCATTTTTGCATAAAAGGCAGGTTTGACACCGCGTCAGGAGAGAAAGATTGAAAGCTGTTATCGTCATAGAACACCACCACACCGACAACCCTACGGCCTGAAATCTCTCGCGCAGACGGAGCAGAGCTTCCGACAGAGTTTGCATTTTCTACGCCATTACTCTCCTTACCGGGACCCATCTCAGGCATCTGCATCCCGTTTTGTCCCCCGCCAAAAGAAAATGTTTGCTGACCTCCTACGGCCGGTCTCCCCGTTGATAGGGGAGTGGTTTGCGTCTCTAAACCTTGATTGTGAACATCAACTCCGCCCGTGCGTCCCACTAATTCACTTTCTAAATTAAAGGTTGGAGCGGCAGTGGGAGCATAGTAGTCCGGGGCCTGGGCACTCCCCCCCGTTTGACCCCCGGCCACTCTCTGTGGTTGCATATTCACTGCGCCTTGCACGCCTGAATTTGCAATCATGTCGCCCTCGCCAAACATCAGCCACATCACTGAAAGCTCAGGATAGACCTGGTGTATTTTGCCAATCATTTCGTCGCTGACCTTTTTGTTTCGTCCGGCAAGCAACTGCGATGCTGTCGGTCGAGGGATAGCACATTCGTCAGCAAATTGCGTCACGCCTATTCCACGTGAGTCTAAGAACGTTTTCAAACGCTGTATGAGATCCATTTCTTCAAGGAGTTCGAGTCTGAGATGATTATTGTGTTGGAATAAGTCAAAGCGAATAGAGAGCTTCGTTTTCATCGAAAATAGCTATTCTCATACTTCTCCAACAACCGGGAAAATTTGAATATGCCAATTCGGAATTTCACATCTAAACTGCAAATTCGAACGACAGTGCAAATGTAAAACAAAATTTCGTATTATGCAAATTAAAATCACTTGTTTATTAGTGCAAACTCAAATTTTCTGTTTTTATTTCCTTATTTTAGGTTTGCAACCTGTTTGTTTTGTCAACTTTTTGGTTTTCAAACATGAATTTATCTTTGCAAACACAAAATCGGCTGTATTTTTGCTATCTAAAGTGTCGTGGCAGTGTAACACATATAACCTCCTGTAAATAGCATTATTACATGCCAAAATTACACTATTGTTACACATCAGACAATTAGCCTATAATATTTGCAACAATCTTGCAACAAAAATTCGCAATACCCCTATTATGAGGATATTGCGAATATCGTTAATATATCTAAAATTTGATTTATCAACCGAATTCTCAAATTACAATGCTAAAATCGTAAGTGTTGGTGTTTCGGGAATTATTGATGCCTGTGCTCAAATCACCCTAAATTATCATGGTTGGATTTTCAAATCGGAGAATCATCCCGGCCAAACACTCTTTGTAGCTTCGTATTGAATTTGCAAATACAAATTCAAATATCATGCGATTGTACGATTCAATTAGTTTGAAGTTGCAAACGCAATAAAACCAACCATCATCTGTTTCTATAACAAAATTTCATGAGATTTAGTTTTCCATCCTCCCCGACCGACGGTTCTCACCTCTCGTGTCGTTATGGTTGCAAGTGTTATTGCGGTCCTCGAAAATGCCCCATCCTCTCTCTTCGAATGGCCCGGCATATGCGGCTAAAATACTCCGACGAGAGAGGGCGTAAGTCTTGCACGACCACGGGAAAATTCGTACCTTTGCACACAATAAAACAGTCTATCATGTTTTCCCCCTTCACGCTCAACATCCGCTCGAAAATCGTTTCTGTCACCCGCCCGTTGGTGATGGCAATATTCAACACCACGCCCGATTCATTCTATTCCCGCTCGCGGCTCGGAGGTCGCACCGACGACTACGCCTCAATCCTTGAAAAGATGGTCGCCGATGGTGCCGACATCATCGACATTGGCGGTTATTCGTCGCGCCCCGGTGCAGCGGATATCTCGGAGGAAGAGGAGTGGCAAAGAGTGCAACCGGCCATTTCGCTCGCCCGCCGCATTCTGCCTGACACGATGATTTCCGTCGATACGTTCAGGAGCGGAATAGCACGCCGCGCCGCCGACGAAGGGGCTGACATCATCAACGACATTTCGGCCGGCGCGCTCGACCCTGAGATGGCTGATGTCGTGGCCGCCTATCGTCTACCATATATAATTATGCACATGCGCGGCACGCCCGAGACTATGGGAACGATGACCGACTACCCCCGCGGAGTGGTGGCCGAAGTAATCGAGAGCCTGTCGGAGACAGTTCGAAATCTTCGTCTGAAGGGCGTGGCCGACATTATCGCCGACCCTGGATTCGGGTTTGCCAAGACGCTCGAGCAGAACTACGAACTGCTGGCCGGATTGAAGACTGTCATTGATACCCTCGGCCTGCCGACGCTCGTCGGGATGTCGCGCAAATCCATGTTGTCAAAATTGCTTGACATTCCTACCGAGGAAACCCTTCCCGCCACAGTGACCGTCAACACCCAGGCCCTGCTTCAAGGGGCCGCAATCGTGAGAGTCCACGATGTCAGGGCGGGCGTGCAGGCCGTCAAGCTCGCGCAGGCGCTATCTTCTCACATGAATTAACCTCATTTTTCTTATGGAACATTTCGGCATCCGCGATGCGATAGACATAGCCATAGTCGGACTGCTGCTCTATTATCTCTACAGGATAATGAAGGAGAGCGGCACTCTCAACATTTTCTTCGGCGTGCTCGCCTTTATCGTGGTCTGGCTCGTGACTTCACAGATTCTCGACCTTAAACTGATTGGCACTATCCTCGACCAGTTCATGGGCATAGGTTTGCTCGTTCTCGTGATTCTGTTTCAGGAGCAGATTAAAAGATTTCTCGTCGAGCTCGGCGACCACAAACGCTGGCGCTTTCTCAAGAAATTTTTCAGCCACCGCAAACCCATCGATTCAACCGATGTCCGCCGCTTCGTCCTCCCGATTGTCTACGCGTGTCTCAACATGGCGAAATCAAAGACGGGTGCCCTGATTGTGATAAGGCAGGAGATGTCGCTCGAAAATTACGAGAAGAGTGGCGACATTATTGATGCCGACATCAATTCGCGTCTCATCGAAAATATCTTTTTCAAAAACTCTCCGCTCCACGACGGCGCGCTCATCATCGACCACGACCGCATCCGTAGCGCCGGGTGCATTCTCCCCGTAAGCCACGACCGCGACATCCCGCGTGCGCTCGGCCTTCGCCACCGCTCGGCTCTCGGCATCTCGCAGGCCACCGATGCGTTCGCCATCGTAGTCTCTGAAGAAACCGGCAACATTTCCGTCGCTCACCGCGGAAAACTCACCACCCGACTCTCGTCGACCGAACTTGAGCACCGGCTCTCGGAAGTGATGACGCAAAACTCTTAGCGCCGGCGTTCGGGCATCCGATTTTTTCAAAAAAATCCCTTTCAGCGACGCCTCCTTATTTGGCGGATTGCAAAAAAATTCGTAACTTTGTTTGCTCAAAAAGCAGTCGTTATCACGTCACCGGCCGTGGCCGTGACCTTAAGCAAAGCAAATATTCGCAAGAAAAAATATGGCAGAAATTCAATCAGACAATCTGTTTGCCGACGAGCTTGACAACAAGAGTCAGGAATACAGCGCATCAAACATTCAGGTGCTCGAAGGCCTTGAGGCCGTCCGCAAGCGCCCCGCGATGTATATCGGCGATATCAGTGCCAAGGGTCTTCACCACCTCGTCTACGAAGTGGTCGACAACTCTATCGACGAGGCTCTCGCCGGTTTCGCCTCCCACATCGAGGTGACCATCAATGAAGACAATTCCATCACTGTGGTCGACAACGGCCGCGGTATTCCTGTCGACATGCACGAGAAAGAACACAAGAGCGCTCTCGAAGTGGTGCTCACCGTGCTCCACGCCGGCGGCAAGTTCGACAAGGGCAGCTACAAGGTGTCCGGCGGTCTCCACGGCGTAGGCGTGAGCTGCGTAAACGCACTCTCCACCTACCTCCGCGCCGAGGTGCGCCGCGACGGCAAAATCTATATGCAGGAATATTCATGCGGCAAGCCCACCACCGAGCTTACCGTCATCGGCGAAAGCGACACCACCGGCACCACCATCACCTTCAAGCCTGACGCGTCGATTTTCACCGTAACCGAATACGACTTCAACACTCTCTCAAACCGTCTTCGCGACCTTGCCTATCTCAACGCCGGAATCACCCTTACGCTGACCGACAAACGTCAGCTCAACGAGGCAGGCGAGCCGCGTCGCGAGGTCTATTACTCGAAAGACGGTCTGCGCGAATTTGTAGAATACATCGATTCAAACAAGGAGTCGCTCATTCAGGATGTCATCCACCTCAACACCGAGCGTCAAGGCATCCCCGTCGAAGTGGCTCTCACCTACAACACCTCGTTCAACGAGAACGTCTACTCGTTTGTCAACAATATCAACACCATCGAGGGTGGCACACACCTCGCAGGTTTCCGCCGCGGTCTCACCACCACGCTCAAGAAGTATGCCGAAGACAACCGCCTCCTCGAAAAGTCGAAAGTAGAGGTGAGCGGCGACGACTTCCGCGAGGGTCTCACCGCCGTAATCTCCGTGAAGGTGCTCGAACCCCAGTTCGAAGGTCAGACCAAGACCAAACTCGGCAACAGCGAAGTGGCCGGAGCTGTTTCGGTGGCCGTGGGTGATGCGCTCAAACTCTATCTCGAAGAGCATCCCAAGCAGGCCCGCGTCATCGTCGACAAGATTGTCCTTGCAGCCCAGGCCCGCAAGGCTGCCTACGACGCCCGCGTCAAAATCCAGCGCAAGACTCCGCTGAGCGGTGGCGGTCTGCCCGGCAAACTCGCCGACTGCTCGTCGCGCCACGCCGAAGACTGCGAGCTCTTCCTCGTCGAGGGTGACTCGGCAGGCGGTACGGCCAAGCAGGGTCGCGACCGCACGTTCCAGGCCATTCTCCCGCTCCGAGGCAAAATCCTCAACGTCGAGAAGGCTATGGACCACAAGATTCTCGACAATCAGGAAATCACCAGCCTCTACCGCGCGATGCGTGTCACAATCGGCACGCCCGAGGACCCGAAGGAAATCAACCTCACCCGTCTCGCCTATCATAAGATTATCATCATGACCGATGCCGATGTCGACGGTTCGCACATCGCCACGCTGCTGATGACTTTCTTCTTCCGCCGCATGCGCCCCGTCATAGAGCAGGGTTATCTCTACCTCGCCACGCCGCCGCTCTACAAATGCACGGCTCCGCGTGGCAAGGTGTCGGAATACTGCTGGACCGATGCGCAGGTGCAGAGCTTTATCGCCATCCATGGCGACCGCACCAAGGTGCAGCGTTACAAAGGTCTCGGCGAAATGTCGGCCGAAGAGCTCCGCGACACCACCATGGACCCCGAACAGCGTCTGCTCAAGCAGGTCACTATCAGTGATGCCGCTCAGGCTGACCGAATCTTCTCCATGCTGATGGGCGAGGATGTGGCGCCGCGCCGCGATTTCATCGAAGAAAACGCCAACTACGCCAACATCGACGCCTGATGCTAAATCCCGACCACCGGTGCCCGCCTCAATCGGAAGGCGGCAAGCACCGGCGGTTGAACTTTTTTATGGCCGGGGATATTATAATAATATAGCAAGGTGCGCTCCGACGTTGCGCCGTATGCATCCGGAGCCTCCTTTCAGTCTCACCGTTCATTATAGTTTCAACCTCAATGTCACGTCAAAAGAAATCATCCTCTGCCGAAAATCTCGCAAAGAAAATCCGCGAGTTTGTGGCCAAGCAGGAAAACAACACATATAATTATAAGCAAGTCTCTGCCGCTATCGGTGCTTCAACCCCGGTTCAGCAGCGAAACGTTGCGCTCGAACTTATCGAAATGGCCTTCAATGGAGAAATCATCGAAGTGTCGCCCGGCAAGTACAAGAGTCCTTCGCGCACCAACGAGGCTGTGGGTGTTTTCTCGCGCCGCAGCAACGGCAAGAATTCTGTCATCACCGACGACGACGGCGAGGTAATCAATGTGGCCGAACGCAACTCGATGCACGCTCTCAACGGCGACCGAGTCAGGGTCAACATCGCTGCACGTCGCCGCGGTGCCGAACCGGAAGCTGAGGTCATCGAAATTATCGAGAAGAAGCCGCAGACGTTCATCGGAACTCTGAAGGTAGAAAAACATTTCGGCTATCTCCTCACCGACTCGAAATTTCTTGCCACCGACATTTTCATTCCCAAGGCCAAGCTGAAGGGTGGAAAGACCGGCGACAAGGCCGTGGCGAGAATCACCGAGTGGAAGGACGACGAAAAGAATCCCTCGGGCGAGGTGATTGATATTCTCGGAAAGGCCGGTGAGAACAATGCCGAAATTCATGCCATCCTTGCCGAATACGATTTGCCTTACCGTTACCCGGTAGCTGTCGAGAAAGCGGCCGACAAGATTGACGCCAACATCACGCCGGAAGAAGTGGCCAAACGAATTGACATGAGAGATGTTCTCACGTTTACCATTGACCCGGCCGATGCCAAGGACTTTGATGACGCGCTCTCGTTCAGACCCCTCTCGAAAGACAGGTTTGAAGTCGGTGTCCATATTGCCGATGTCACATACTACGTCCACCCGGATACGATTATCGACAAGGAAGCGCAAAAACGTGCCACCTCGGTCTATCTCGTTGACCGTGTCGTGCCGATGCTCCCCGAGCATCTCTGCAACGGCATCTGCTCGCTCCGCCCCGACGAAGACAAGATGGCTTTCTCCGTGCTTTTCGAAATGGATGAGTCGGGCAAGGTGTACGACTACAAGATTGCCCGCACCGTGATTCGCTCGAAACGTCGTTTCTCCTACGAAGAAGCGCAGAGCGTCATCGAACTCGGCATGGGCGATTGTGTGGAGGCTATCCTTACACTCGACCGCACCGCCAAGTCGCTTCGCCGCCAGCGCTACGAAGACGGCTCGGTAGATTTCGACCGCGCCGAAGTGAAATTTGATTTGACCAAGGAGGGCAAACCTACCGGCGTCTACTTCAAGGTGTCGAAAGATGCCAACAAACTCATCGAGGAGTTCATGCTTCTCGCCAACAAGACGGTCGCCACCTTCGTGGGGAAACCCAAGGGTGGCAAGAAACCGAAAGCATTCGTCTATCGCGTGCACGACCAGCCTGACCAGCAACGTCTCTCCGACCTTGCCGCTATCGCCCGCAACTTCGGCTATAAAGTGAAAACCTCAGGCTCGCCACGCGAAATCAACCGCTCCATCAATAAGATGCTGTCGGAAGTGAAGGGCAAAGGCGAGGAAAACTATCTCGCCACGCTCGCTATCCGTTCCATGGCCAAGGCGGTCTACTCGATTGACAACATCGGCCACTACGGACTCGGTTTCGAATACTACACTCACTTCACTTCGCCTATCCGTCGCTACCCCGACATGATGGTACACCGTCTGTTGGAACGCTATCTCAACGGAGGCCGCAGTGTCAACAAGGAAAAGCTTGAAGACCAGTGTAAACATTCGAGCGATATGGAGCAACTTGCGGCTACAGCCGAACGTGCTTCAATCAAATACAAGCAGGTGGAATACATGACCGAACATCTCGGCGAAGTATTCTCGGGCATCATCTCCGGAGTCACCGAATGGGGACTTTACGTCGAACTCAACGACAATCTCTGCGAGGGTCTCGTGCCGATGCGCGACCTTGCCGACGATTACTACGATTTCGACGAGAAAAATCATTGTCTGGTAGGACGTCGCCATAACCACCGCTATCGTCTCGGCGACAACGTCGATGTAAAAGTGGCTCGCGCCGACCTAGAAAAGAAACAGCTCGATTTCGTTTTGATTGACGATAAGGGAAATCCTCTGCGCCGCGAAGACGAAAAGGGCAAAAAAGTAGGAGCGAAGGAAGCTCTCTCCAACTCTCACGGCAAAAAGCGTAAGAGAAGGAGGTAAGCCCCCGCTCTCAGTTTCGGCCGGAGGCGAAGGCCTCCGGTTCATTCCATGTTTGGCTGAGTGGTTCTCAAACCGCCTCCCGGTCAAACACAAAGCATTAATATTCACCGATGAAAGACTATAAAGAATATCTGGAAATGGTGAGCGCGGCCATCTCGCGACTCTCTCTCCCCGAAAAACCGGCGGGTCTCTACGACCCGATAAGATACACCCTCGACTGCGGGGGCAAGCGTCTGCGCCCGGTGCTCACTCTGGCTGCTTGCCAGGCTCTCGGCACCGAACCGTCGAAGGCAATTCATCAGGCCGTCGCCATAGAGATGTTTCACAACTTCACTCTGTTGCACGACGATGTGATGGATAATGCCGATGTACGCCGCGGGCGTCCCACGGTCCACGTCAAGTGGGATGAACGCACGGCAATTCTTTCCGGCGATGCCATGCTCACCACGGCCACCATGCTTCTCGCCATCAAGGCTGATGACCATCTCGCACAGGCGCTTGAACTGTTTAACGGCACCGCCATGAGCATCTATGAAGGGCAGCAGCTCGACATGGATTTCGAATCCAGAATGGATGTCACCGTCGACGAATACATCGAAATGATTCGTCTGAAGACCTCCGTGCTTCTGGGATGTGCCTGCGGAATGGGAGCCATCATGGCCGGAGCTCCGTTTGAAACTCAAGTGGCTTTCTACAATTTCGGAGTCAATCTCGGACTTGCTTTCCAGCTTCAGGACGATTTCCTTGATACGTTCGGCGATGAAAAATCGTTTGGCAAAGCTATCGGCGGCGACATTCTCAACGATAAGAAAACGTGGCTGCTTATCACAGCTCTCAATGAGGATTCTGAAGGGCGTCTGAAAAAAATCGTAGGCAATTCAGAAATCGCTCCCGCCGACAAAATCAATGAAGTGAGAGGCATCTATGAACAACTCAACCTGCCCGAGCGACTTCACGCACTCGTCGGCAACTACATTGACGAAGCCATCAAATCGCTCGACTACATTCCGTTGTCGCCCGAGGCGCGCGCTTTCTTCATTGACCTTGCCACGCAGTCGGCCACAAGAGTAAAGTAGTCGTAAGATGCGTCTCATCGACACACATACCCACATTTACCTGCCTGAATTTGATACGGATAGGGCAGAGGTGACCGCTCGTGCCATCGAGAGCGGAGTCGAGAAAATGATTCTCCCCAACGTCGACCTCACCACCCTCGAACCCATGAAGAATCTCCGGGCCTCTCGCCCCGACTCATTCTTTATGGCTGTCGGGCTGCATCCTACCGAGGTGAAATCTGACTGGCGCGAACAGCTTGACGTGATTGAGAGTGAGCTTCGCGAAAATCCGTCATCGTTTGTGGCGATTGGCGAAGTTGGGATAGACCTCTACTGGGACAAAACTTTTGTCGCCGAACAGAAAGAAGCTCTTCACGCGCAATTCCTGATGGCGCTCAAACACAATCTCCCCGTAATCATACATTGTCGGAAGGGCTTGAACGAGATAATCGAAGTGCTTCAATCGTTGCCACTGACACCGCGTTGCGTCTTCCACAGTTTCGGAGGAGATGCGACCGACGTCATGCGTCTCCGCGAAATCGGAGATTTCTACTTCGGCATCAACGGAATTGTCACCTTTAAGAACAGTAGGCTTCGCGAAGTGCTTCCCGTCATCGGAATAGAACGGATTTTGCTTGAGACAGATGCTCCGTATCTCGCTCCGGTGCCGTTCAGAGGCAAACGCAACGAGCCGTCTTACGTAGCGAAGGTGGCAGAGTACGTTGCAGGCGTTTTCAATATGCCTGTCGACGATGTCGCCGAGATTACTTCCGCCAACGCCGAGAGATTTTTTGGAATATGAGAGGGCCGATTGCTATCATATGTCTCGTCATTGCATTTTTTATCAATGATGGAGTCCGGGCGCAGGGACACGCTGTGGTCAGAGTGCCTTTCACGTCTCTGCGTTCCGAGCCTCGACATTCGTCGGAGATGCTTACGCAGACCTTGATGGGACACCCGATGGAGGTGCTTGCCGACACTACGGCTGACTGGCTCACGGTCAGGTTGAACGATGGTTATGAGGGATTTATAAATCGCTCTGCAATTAAGCTCCTGTCGCCTGATGAATATGAAGCAGGAAAGAACGCTCAGTTTGTAGTGGCTACGTCGATGTTGCCTCAGGCCTTTGTGGCTGACGATTCCACCATTCTTTGCCGCATTGAAGCAGGGTCGCTTCTGGAGAAACATGGCGAGAAGTTTCGTCTGCCCGATGGTCGTGTCGGAAAAATCGAACAATTCTCTGACAAGTCCGTGCTTCCCACGCGCACTGAAATCATCGAAGCGGCGTGTGAACTCATCGGCGCACCATACCTTTGGGGAGGCAACACAGCCGCGGCTCTCGACTGTTCGGGACTCGTGCGCCTATGCTTTGCAAAATTCGGGCTGCTCACTCCGCGAGATGCTTCGCAACTGTTTGCGAGTGCGCCGTTGCGACCCGAAAATGAAACGCCGCAACCCGGCGACTTGCTTTTCTTCAGCTCCCGACCTGATGGACCGATAACCCATGTGGCGTTCTATTTCGGGGACAACCGCTATCTACACTGCTCGGGAGAGGTGAAAATCAGCGAGATGACTCCCGCTGACGAGGATTTTTCCCGTAGGGTCTACCGAGGCTGTCTCGACTGCACTCCGGGACAAATGTTCACCCGTCTCGTTCCTTAACCACAACATTTCTAACCTTTTCTACAATGATAACATTTCTCGTGTGCCTCGCCTTACTTATCACGGCACACTTCACATACGGAAAATACCTCGAGCGACTGGCCGGAACAGACGGCTCGCACCCGACACCGGTGGACCGTCTCGAGGATGGAGTAGACTATATCCGTCTTCCGAGATGGCGCGTCTTTCTGATACAGTTGCTCAACATTGCCGGCACAGGCCCCATCTTCGGGGCAATTCTCGGCGCATGTTTCGGACCGATTGCCTTTGTGTGGATTACACTTGGAGGCATCTTCTTCGGAGGAATGCATGATTTTCTTTCGGGAGGTCTCATTATGCGTCACGACGGAAAATCTCTCCCCGAGGTGATAGGTGTCTATCTCGGTGTCCCTACGCGCAGCGTGGTACGTGTCTTTACTATCGCGCTTATGGTGTTGGTAGGAGCGGTCTTCATTCTTAGCCCGGCACAGCTGCTCGCATCCATGGTGCCGTCGCTTTCTAAAGATGTCTGGGTGTGGATTATTCTTGCCTATTACGTGATTGCCACCATGCTTCCGGTAGACAAAGTTATCGGCAAACTTTATCCCATTTTCGGTTTGGCGCTGATTTCCATGGCAGTAGGACTCCTTTGGGTGTTGTTTACCGAGAATTACACCATTCCCGAATTTGACGGCTTCCATAATTATCAGCTCGACCCGAAAAAGCTTCCGATTGTGCCAACCCTGTTCATCACCATCGCCTGCGGGGCTATTTCAGGTTTCCATGCCACACAGTCGTCGCTCATGGCGCGTTGCATCACCAACGAAAAACAAGCGCGCTCAGTGTTCTATGGTTCAATGATTTCTGAAAGCATCATCGCTCTGATTTGGGCCGCCATCGCCATGGCTTTCTTCGGAGGAGTGACTGCCCTCAACGAGCAACTCGCCGAACACCAGGGCAATGCGGCATGGGTGGTAGACATCGTATCGAAAACCACACTTGGCAAAGTCGGTGCCGTGCTGGCGCTGCTCGGGGTAGTGGTAGCACCCATTACGTCGGGCGACACCGCTTTCCGCGGAGCCCGTCTGATTGTGGCCGACATGATGAAAATCGACCAGCGCCCCATCTGGAAACGTTTCGCAGTATGCCTGCCGCTTTTCATGGTAGGCTTCGGCATCACGTTGGTAGATTTTGATGTGGTGTGGCGCTACTTCGCCTGGTCAAACCAGACGCTGGCGGCAGTAGTGCTCTGGACTCTTTACGTATGGCTTCGCAAGGAGGGAAAGAATTTCTATGTTGCTCTGATTCCGGCACTTTTCATGACTTTCATCGACGCGACATTCGTCTTCAATTCATCACAATTCTGCGGCATTGAATCGCGCCCGTTGAGTTTTGCCCTCGCAGCGGTCTCGTCGCTGGCCATCTGGTGGGCTGTCGACACCCGCGTCAAAAAACCATTGACTCAAGACGCTTGAACCATCATGTATATTCTTAATACAACCTTTCTGATTGCAAATGAAGTGATTGACTCCGCACTCAACTTCATTGAAACGTCATTTCTCGGAGCGGCCTGCGGAGCAGCCGGATTCTCCGGGGGCAGGATAGCTCGTGTACTCAATTCTGCAGAGGATGGAGCAGAGAGTTTTGCAGTTCAGTTTGAAACCGAAGACATTGCGAAGGCGGAGGAGTGGCTTGCAGCCGAAGCTCAAAGCTTCTTCGAAGAGCTGCGGAAGCGCTTCGGCGAGCGCGTTCTGTTTTTCTCAACGTGGCTGGAGGTGGTGAAATGAGCGGGACGCAAACGCCTGATTTCGATAAAATTATCATAGGAATAGACCCCGGAACCAACGTGATGGGATATGGCATTCTTGGTGTCAAAGGCAAGAAACCACATCTCATGGCTCTCGGTGTGATAAAACTCTCGAAATTCGAGAGTCATTATCTGCGCCTCCGCCGCATCTACGACAGAGTGCTCGGACTTGTCGAGCAATACCTGCCTGACGAGATGGCCATCGAAGCACCGTTTTTCGGAAAAAACGTGCAGTCGATGCTCAAGCTCGGACGTGCTCAGGGTGTGGCGATGGCCGCAGCCTTGTGTCGCGATGTGCCAATCACGGAGTACGAACCGCGCAAAATCAAGATGGCAATCACCGGAAATGGTGGGGCTTCGAAGGAACAGGTCAAGGAGATGCTGAGACGCATTCTGGTGATTCCCGCCGAATCGCTCGACATTGAGCTTGATGCCACCGATGCGCTCGCAGCCGCCCTGTGTCATTTCTACGAGTCGTCGCGCCCCGTCGTTGCGGCAGGGCCGAAATCGTGGAAAGACTTCATCGCGAAAAATCCCGACCGCGTCAAGTGAGGGCGTAGCTCAATGCTGTTTACTTAAGCTTTTTCATTCTCGAAACTCGTAATACTAAATCGTTGATTAACAGGACTAATATTATATAGTAAAATCCTTAAGTGAACAGCATTGGGGCGCAGCTCTTAACGGCCCGCGATTTTCCTACGCAAATCCCTGAAAAAGAAACCCATATGGCGTAGGGTAGTACCAAACCAACCATAATAGTGACTCATAATCCTGTAGCGTTCGAGCAATGAAGCGCGATGATTGCGCGTGGTCATGCCCTCAGCGAGATAGTCAACGACCACCGCATCGACATAGAAGTTGCGTCTCGAGCGTTGCAGGACTCTGATGCACCAATCGTAATCAGCAGAGAAATGATATTTCAGATTGTAGTCGCCGGCAATTTTCCGAAGAGCGAAAAATGCCTGGTGACAAACCATCATGCCATTTCGGAAACTTTCGACGGTAAGAATTTCCGGAGCCTCAAGATGTCGCGGGCCGATGCGTTTGCCGTCGGGGCCGACGATATCTGTTTGTCCATAGACCACACCAGGGTAATCATTTTCGAGAATTGCATCAGCAACGAGGGCGAGCGTGTCTCGGTCATGAAATTTGTCGCCCGCGTTCAGAAAAACCACATAGTCGCCTTCGGCCATGCGAAGACCTTTGTTCATGGCATCGTAAAGCCCGGCATCACGTTCGGAGATGATTTTGCGCCGTTGCGAAGGATGATTTTCTAAATGAGTCAAAGTTTCGTCGGAAGAAGCGCCGTCGACAATCAAGTGTTCGTAATGGTCAAACGTTTGATTGTCAACGCTTTCTAAAGTGCGCAAAATTGTCTCTCCGGCGTTGTATGTGACGGTGATTACTGTTATAAGAGGCTTTATCATAGCGTTAATTATTTAGGTATCAGTAGATTATATTTTATATTTCCTTGATCATCGCTCAAGTGCGATAAAATCAATTCAACGGCAAATTTAGCAAATATTCCTACCAATATCAAGAGTGAGGTTCAAATATTGCAAGGAAATCGAGTTAACTTTCAGAAAAATTTCCGAAAATGTCGTTATCGCATCATTTTTTGCCCCTCAGATATTATCTTTGTGGTACACGCTTCCCAAAGGAGCGCCCACACGGTTCCGCGTATGAAACTCTCGAGAGTCTGGGCGTTTCTGATTTCTGGCTAATATATCGGGGCGTGTATTTTATTGTGAGTCCGGACTCCGGTCCGTTCGCCAATTTAAAAGAAGCAGCCGAGCCGGCCTTGACCATTTCATTCCGCCGTATGAAATCCATCAATCCAGACATCAGAATTTTTAAAACGAAAATCAAACCGTATGAAACAAAACCCAAACGCTTGCACAATGTCACGCAGCATGAACTTCGTCAACTCAAAAATCGCCGAACTCAAGCACGAAAACGCTCTGAGACCAGCCATCAAGCCTCTTCGGCAAAACTCAGGATAAAATTTGCATAATCTGTATTATGTTAAATAGCATATTCAGGAGTTATGCGGATTAGAGGTCTGCTCTCCCTTTTCTCGTTTTAAGCCTTCTATTTTTGGGGGCTAAATCTGATTGGGCTCTCGTTTTGCTTAAAATTTCCGTGTGCAACGAGTAAATTGACTTGGATTCCCCCTTTGCACGAAATTTCCTTGTGAACGGTTAAATCGACTTGGGTTCTTGCTTGGCACAAAATTTCAGTGTGCAACGGTTAATCGACTTGGGTCTCGCTTTGCACGAAATTTCCCTGTGCAACGGGTAAATCGACTTGGGTTCTCGCTTTGTTTATATCATTGTTTCCAATTTCCGTGTGCGACACTATTGCACATTACGTCTAAGCCTATTTTGCACGTTCCACCTAAAAACCTTTTCCATGCATCGAATTGCTTGTTTTCACGCTCTGCAGCCATGCACAGACCTCTCATGCTCTCATGGACTAACAAGCAGTCCTCGTTAATGCCGCCGGTGTGGCGTTCTACCCTGTCTGAGCTTTGTTTATTAGGACATCTGTTGCAGAGCTTCTTTTCGCGACTGCTCAAAAGCCTTGCTCGCCCGGCACCTCCTACGTGCCAAAGGCACGTCCGTACATGGAAGCGTAATCTCCTGATACATTATTGATTAGCATAGATGCAGAAGATTCATTAATGGAATGCAATGGTGTTTCACACAGATACATTCCTGAATAAGACGGATGTAGTTTAGGCCGGACAACTCTGGCTCTAATTGAGTGACGTTGAGAAATTACCCCCTACTCGCGTGGGATATTCATCCCCTTCAGGGATGTCGTTGAGTATTAGACCGTTGTCCCCACGAATAAATTCGTGGGGCTTGGAAGGTTCATCCCCTCCGGGGATGTTGTAGGAGCGTGATGAAGCAGACGAGCATTCAGAGGTATCAGAGGAATCAGAGGCATCGGGGGCGCGGCGGCGCACGAGACGAGCTAACTGCTTGTTTTACAAGCAGGACGCATCTTCGGCGAATTGATAAGCCGACAGGGAAAATTCGACATCGGACATCTGCGTCGAAGTGGAACGACGACAAGGGAAAGTCGACATCATGGGGCTGCACGGAGGCGCCATAACACAATGTGGCAATTGGAGCGGCGACAAGGGAAAGTCGACATCGTGGGGTGCGCGGACGCATGGCGCAACACTGCCTTTTCGCTATTTCCGCTTAAGTCAACATCCGCACAAAGTGTTGATTGGCCGCTGATTGGTATTAGGGAACCGCAGCGGGAACAGAAAATGGATAAAGAAATTCGATGATTTTTGATTTATGTAACACTTTTTTCGTATCTTTGCGATATCATCTTTAAAAGTAAAGTATCTTAGTCTTATGAACAATAATACGCATTCTGCCAAAACCGATTCGTTACTTCGCTATGCTTTTTTCATTCCCCTGGCTTTAATGATAGCTTCGGTGGTGACCTGTTGCACCTCTTATTCGGCTGCACGTCAAGATATTGCCAACGAGCTTAATGATGCGATATTTGCAATGGTTAAGGAAAATAAAGAGCTGTGGACACATCCCGATACTATCTCAGCGATACGCCACATGCACGAAACGACACATAAACCTCTGATATATCAGGCGTTAGATTTTGAGTTCAGAAATCGGTCTCTGAAGGAGGCGGTTTACTTCACACTTGCTCCAGCGGACGACCGGACTGCATCGTATAGAAAAGGAGGAACGGCCATAGCGTCTGATTCTATTATTCTTGTGCCCGAACATGCTCCAGAAGGGCTTGCGATACGAGTGCAAGGTTTTGCCGATTGCTCCATGGCGACGGTTTTCCTTGCCTCGGAACAGACCCTGCCTGAAATCCTTCTGATGCTTGCAATCATCTCCACGGCAGGTATGTTTGTCCTGAAAAGAAGGGAAAACGATTTAGCCGAAGCGGAACTTGCCGCGAAGCCCACTACTCTATCGCTCGACGGCATCAAACTCACTCCGATGCAACGACATCTCACCCGGATGCTTCTCGAGGCACCCGGTATGAAAGTTGACAAACGAAGTTTGTGCGAGGGACTTTGGGGTAATAAAAGTAATGCCGAAGAGTCGCTTTACACTCTTGTGAAACGCACAAAAATTGCGCTTGCCCGGGCGAACATGGAGATTGTATGCAACCGGGGCGAGTCTTATGAGCTTCGGGTAAACGATTGACTTATTGTTTTGTCAGAATTTGTCAGGTAAAAGTCAGACAAAATTTTGAGCTTCATTGGAACTTTTTCGCTTGCTTTGCAGAAAAATTTCGCAAAGCATGAAAACAAAATTTCTATTCTCAATTCTTGTCGGCTTTCTTGGCAGCGAAAGCGCCGTTTCACAAATTCAGGCAGCGTCAGACAGCCTAAGCCACGAGTTGCAGGAAGTGATTGTCTCCGCTAATCAACCTGCAACCAAACTTATCGGAACTACCCTCGTATCAACTATCTCGGGTACCAATCTTGCCGACCTGGGCACCGCTCTTGATGTCCTGACTCAATTACCGATGATGAAAGTTGAGGACAACGCTGTCGCTGTCATCGGCAAAAGTAATGTAGAAATCTATATTGACGGCAGACCTTTACGCGACGAGGGAGAGCTTCAGCAACTGCTTTCGTCCAACCTCAAAAAGGTAGAATTGCTCATGGCTCCCGGAGCGGCATACGAAAGCACCACGGGAGCGGTTCTGAAAATCACCACACGCCGCAATTTTGCGCAAGGATTGTCTTTGACGAATCAGTTTCATCTTCAGCGCCGCCGTAGATGGTCGGTAACAGATTACCTTGCATTGAGCTACCGCGTCGGAGATTGGGAATTTTTCGTCAACGGATCGATAAACCGCAATAATGCAGTGAATAAAGGTACTACGACCAACTCGCTGATTTACAACGGGGCAGCAACTATTGTAGGCAGCAGCCAATGCAATTCGTTCCCTACGACAACCGGTGCAGTCAAGGGGGGATTTAACCATTCACGCGGGGCGGAATCCTTCGGGGCATACTTCCGCTATAATCCTGAACGTGGCGATTTCATCAACACCGGCACGGAATGGCTTGACACTGAAACGCCTATCAAACGCAACATTGACAGACGAATAAGAGCGCACAACCAACTTGCATCTCTCTACTATGAAAACACCTTCGCCGACAAGTATCTCCTTCATTTTGACGGCGATTTCCGCAGTTCGTATGACGCGAACAACGTTGCGACTACGTACCCCGAAGAAACTATCACGGCTGTCAACTCAAAAGACAAGCGCAACTCTACCCTTTGGGCCGGTAAACTCTATCTGACTTTTCCCCTCGGGAAAGGAGAATTTTCAGTTGGCACGCAAGACAGTTACACCCATACATCTCTTGATTTCAGAATGTTAAATCCAGAGGTGAGCGAGTATATCCCATCATCTTTAAACGATGCCCGGCAGACTTCAGTCGCGATATATGCGTCGTGGTCGCGAATGTTCGGCAATCTTTCTCTTTCGGCCGGTGCGAGATATGAATATGTCAATTACGACTTCGAAACAGACGGCAAGCGAAACTCTGACATAAGTCGCCGCGACCAAACTGTTACCCCTGACCTGTCTCTGGGATATTCGTTCGGCGAAACATCGCAGATGAGTATCAGCTATAGAATGGCAACAGTCAAACCGCCTTATTCACAGCTCACAGGCGCGCTCAATTACACCGGGCTGCACGAAATCGAGGGCGGCAATCCGGAACTGCGAGATGAGAGATTGCACGATGTGCAGGTGTTCGGCATGTGGAAAGACTTTATGTTTCAGGCAGACTGTTTTCGCTCGCTTGATAGTTACGCATTCGTGAAGCAGGTTTATCCCGCCAATAATCTGCAATTACTCATGCACCCGGTGAATATCAATGTTTCTGCGTTGAGCGTTTACATTGTTTGGAGCCGGCCGATACGTTTCTGGACTCCGAACGTTACGGCCGGAATTTATCAGCAATGGCTCACTCTTGACGACACCAGATACAAACAACCCATACTCAGTTATTATTTTGACAATACAATCTCATTACCAGAGGGATGGACCATCACCGCAAACATAAGCGGAAGCACACGAGGCGATATGCACACAAACCGTTTCCATGGCTCATGGTTTACAATGGATGCATCTGTTGGTAAGACATTTCTTAATAAGTCGCTCACAATCAAACTCTCGGCCACTGATATTTTCAATACCGCCAACAACGACTGGACAATGAGAACCTACGGAGTGTTCGTTGATAAGCGGCAGAGTTATGACCGCAGAGGAGTGGCCGTGAACATAATCTACAATTTCAATTCTCGCACAAGCAAATATCGAGGCTCCTCGGCTGCGGAGGAAGAGATGAAACGACTATAAACTAGTAAGTTCGAAAAAAGAACGATATATGTAAAGAAAAATTCTTGAACCATAAAACTTGTTCCTTTTATCTGTTCATTTATTTTTCTCATTTACTTAATTTTTAAATTTTAACTTAAATATATTTGCCATCTACGATTTATTATAGTAATTTTGTGGGTATCAAATTACTATAATATGCGAAACACATACACACTTTTAACAATCGCAGGCTGTTTCTTAACAGCCCAGGCCGCTACGGTAGAACGAAGCTTCGCCATTGAATTCGAGGCGTTCGAAAATGATCCTGTTGGATACGACATAAAGAATGGTGAATATACAATGCATAAGCTTGTAGTTGAAGCCTCTAAACAGTATGTGACAAATACACAGCCTACAAGCGAATATGCCTCTGCCTATAGCTTAGGAGGTATCTTACTAAACGGCTCGGAATATCTTACCGGAAGTCTCTCGTTTGAATTAGATTTGTCGTCAATTCCCGACGAGGCCCTTCTTGAAAAAGTGATCGTGACATGCGGTTGCTATCCCTCCGAAAATGAGGAAAATACCTCGCATTTTGAACTCTCTTTGAAAAATGCGACTTCATCGTATGCTTACGAACCTGTATATGAGTTGCCTAAGGTAACAAAAACTTCGGAGCTTGTGACGCGCGAATTAAACTATGTTGAAGGAGAAGCGGCATATTATAACCATCTCAGACTTAAGGACTATGATATAATCAAACTGAATGGCTATCAGAATAATAGCAGGCCGTATATTCAAAAATTAGAGTTTTTCTATACGATTGAGATTGAGGATGCGAAAGTTGGCTTTGAGGTGGAGGAATTTGAGGCACCGCTCTATGGATTTGAAGCGACGACTTCGCCGATGGCAACTGTCACCCCGGAAGGCTTACCACTCACCTACTCTACTTCTGATGAAAACGTTGCTACAATCAATGCCAACACCGGAGAGCTCTCGATTGTAGCCGAGGGTGAAGCGATGGTGACTGCCTCTTTTGACGGGAACGGTCAATACGGAGCTGCGTCGGCATCGTATGTTTTGAAAGTTGTTGACTCGCGAAAAACGCCCGAACTTTCTTTCGGTGAGACAGAATGTAGCGTGAGTCTTTTCTCCGATTACCAACTTCCGCAGCTCGCAAATCCTCTGAACCTCCCTGTCACATTCTCGTCGACCGAGCAGGAAGTTGCCAAGGTTGACGAAAACGGTGAAGTGACAATCTGTGCGGAGGGGGAAACGACGATAAGCGCTTCATTTGCAGGCAACTCCGATTATCTTCCTGCCGAGGCTTCTTACAAATTAATCGTGACTAAGTACGAAATTGAAGACCCCGAAGTTTTATTGAACGGTACTCCCATCACAAGTTCGACTGTTTCATATTCGGGTCCTGTCACAATCGTCATCAAACATCCCGGCACGGTATATCACAAATTTTATTCGACGAGTGACGAGGAACGGGATATGATTGAAGACCTTTTCAAATCATCAGAAATTTTGGATGGATTTGAGGAACATGACCAGGATAAAGGTTTCACGATAAATGAACCCGGAACATTCTCCTACTACACCATGCATCACGACACTCCATCAGATGTAAAGCAGATTGAATTCCGCATGGGCACCGTCGGACTGGAACTGATTGAGGCAGAAGCGACTACCCCACTCTATTTCAATCTCTCAGGCCAACAGATAACTGACCCTGCCGATGGTGTAATCGTCATCGTAAAGCAGGGAAATCACACCTTTAAGATGGTGAAGTAAAAATCTCCGAAAAGAAAATACAGAACAATTTCCGGACGAAACAATGTCCCCGCCTCTCATTCAGAAAAAATAAGAGGCGGGGATTTTCTACTTTCGCCATTGAGCAAAACGGCGGCGTTTCGTGATATAAGAGATGTCGTTATCATTTTCGTAGGCCTCACGCTCGAAAGAAATCATGCGATATGACTTGTAGAAATTTCGCGTGACCATAACCCTAACCAGCCATTCCAAACAATAAATTAGGTAGAACGGCAGATAGAGCAGCTCGCGCATCTGACGGGTATGGATAGACTCGTGACGCAGCAACCTATCGGTGACCTCCACCCCGTCTCGTACGAAGAAAATTCCGAAAATATTGATGGCTGCAAACTTGCCGAAAGGAATCCAGCGATTTCTGACTATTTTCATTTGGAACGACTTGAAATCAGAGCAACGAAAGAAGCCGAAGACAGACCATGATGCTGTCTTCGGCTATTGTTTCAATCACAAGTACGGGCGTTCAGACCCGCGATGAGGGTTCAGAAATTCGACAACAGAGTGCTGAGCGCGTTAGAGACACCCTCCTTATCTTTGCCGCCGGCCTGAGCGAAACCGGGTTGGCCGCCACCGCCGCCCTTGATAGCTTTGGCAGCTTCGCGAACCATAGCGGAGGCATTGAGACCGTTTTCCTTGACGAGGTCGTCGGTCAGAGCCACAGTCAACAGCGGTTTGCCGGCCATGTCGACCGTAGCGGCAACGAAGGCAGTCTTTTCTGGCGACATCTGACGCACGGTGAAAGCCAGATTCTTGACAACGTCGGGCAGACGCACGCCAGCCAAAGCAACCACCTTGACACCTTTTCGGTCTTCGGCCTTTTCGAGAAGTTCGCGCGAAAGATTGCGGACACGTTCCTGCATGAACTCTTCGGCCTGTTTGCGGAGTTCGGCGTTCTCCTCGATGCTGCGGCGCATAGCGGCCAGCATGTCGGGAGCATTGTGAAGGAGCTCGGCCATGCTGCGGAGGTCGTCGGCGGCAGCGTCGATGAGGTCTTCGGCCACTTCTGCTGTCACAGCCTCGATGCGGCGGATGCCGGCGGCCGTTGAGCTTTCAGAGATGATGCGTATCATACCGATGTTGCCCGTGTTGGCAACGTGAGTGCCACCGCAGAGTTCCACGGAGTCGCCATACTTGATGACGCGCACTTCCTCGCCATATTTTTCGCCAAAGAGAGCCATCGCGCCCATTTTCATGGCGTCGGCGATAGGCACGCAACGATGCTCGTCAAGGGGAATTGCCTTACGCACGTTGGCATTGGCAATCTTCTCGACCTTGCGGAGCTCTTCTGGGGTGACTTTCTGGAAGTGGCTGAAGTCGAAGCGCAGCATCTTGGGCGACACATACGAGCCTTTCTGCTCGACATGCGTACCGAGCACCTCACGCAGAGCAGCGTGGAGGAGGTGAGTCGCGGTGTGGTTGCACTCCGTGGCACGGCGCGCGGCAGTGTCGATTTTTGCCTCGAACGTTGCCTCAACGTCGGCGGGGAGCTTTTGAGAAAGATGCACAGCCTGACCGTTCTCGCGCTTGGTGTCGTAGATGGCTATGGTTTCATCGCCATTAATCAACCAGCCGCTATCGCCTACCTGACCGCCCATTTCTGCATAGAACGGAGTCTGCGAGAGAACAATCTGATAGAACTCCTTACCTTTCTGCTTCACCTTACGATAGCGGAGAATCTGAGCGGGGCACTCGGTGAGGTCGTATCCGACGAACTCCGTTTCGCCGTCGCGAACCACCACCCAATCGGTAGCCTCGACAGCCGCAGCGTTGCGGGCACGATTTTTCTGAGCTTCCATTTCCTTGTCGAAAGCTTTCTTATCGAGGGTCATACCGTTTTCCTTGAGGATGAGTTCGGTAAGGTCGAGAGGGAAACCATAGGTGTCGTAAAGCTCGAAAGCACGTTCACCCGAAATCTCGGATTTTCCTTCCGCCTTGGCACTCTTGATGGCATCGTCGAGGATAGAGATGCCCTTTTCGAGGGTGCGGAGGAACGAATCTTCCTCTTCCTTGATTACCTTCATAATCAGTTCCTGCTGAGCGGCAATCTCGGGATAAGCCTCGCCCATCGAATCAATCAGCGTGGGCACGAGCTTATACATGAAAGCGTTTTTCTGACCGAGGAACGTGTAGGCATATCTGACGGCACGGCGCAGGATGCGGCGGATTACATAGCCGGCCTTTGCATTGCCGGGCAGCTGCGAGTCGGCGATAGAGAACGAAATGGTGCGGACGTGGTCGGCGATGACACGCATGGCCACGTCAACGCCGTGCTCCTTGCCGTAGGTCTTGCCTGAAAGTTCGGCAATCTTTCCGATTAGGGGCGTGAACACGTCGGTGTCGTAGTTTGACTTCTTGCCCTGAAGAGCCATGCAAAGGCGCTCAAAGCCCATGCCGGTGTCAATCACCTTTGCGGGCAGCGGTTCGAGCGAACCGTCGGCCTTGCGGTTGTATTGCATGAACACGAGGTTCCAAATCTCGATGACAAGGGGATTGTCTTTATTGACGAGTTGAGCACCGTCTATCTCGGCACGTTCTTCATCGGAACGGAGGTCGATATGGATTTCGGAGCAGGGGCCGCAGGGACCCGTATCACCCATTTCCCAGAAATTGTCATGCTTGTTACCGTTAATGATATGCGAGGCGGGGAGATGCTTTTCCCAAATGGCGGCAGCCTCGTCATCACGAGCCAGACCCTCTTCAGGCGAGCCTTCGAAGACGGTGGCATAAAGGCGCTTCGGGTCAAGACCGAGGACATCCACGAGATACTCCCAGGCCCAGTCGATAGCTTCCTGCTTGAAATAGTCGCCGAACGACCAGTTGCCGAGCATTTCAAACATGGTGTGGTGATAGGTGTCCATGCCCACTTCTTCGAGGTCGTTATGCTTGCCCGACACACGGAGACACTTCTGCGAATCGGCCACACGTTTGTACTTGGCGGCCTTATTGCCGAGAATGATATCCTTGAACTGGTTCATTCCGGCGTTGGTAAACATCAGAGTGGGGTCATCTTTAATCACCATAGGAGCCGAGGGCACGATATGGTGGTCTTTCGAGCGGAAAAATTCCTTGAATGATTCGCGTATTTCTTTAGCGGTCATTTTATATATTGTCAGTTTGGTTTATTCTTTATGAGAAGGAACAGACGAGAAACTATCTCGCTTTCCGACTGCAAAGTTAACTAATCTTTTTGAGTAATACATTATAAACAGGCAAAAATTTTTCGGCGGTCATCTCTCACGAGCGGACCGCCGAATAATGACATATCTTTTTTATCCTTTCATGTACCTTTTGAATAACCAGTAATCTTCACATTCAAGAGTTACAGTCCTTTCGACTGACGATTATAATTTTACACATTGCAAAATTACAAACGTTGGAGGGTCTATGCAACATCAAATCTGAAAATATAAACGATATTAAGAATATTTCATCTAAATTACTTTGGATTTCAATCACTTACAAAAGAGACGATATGGCGAAAATATAAACTCTATATAACCCCTTCCGCGCAGAAATCAGGGTCGAATCACCGAGATTGCGCCCCCGGCGGAGTGAGCTACATAGCGGGGCGCATACTGACTTTGGACAGTGGCGAGACCGTCGGTGAATTGCCCGGCGTTGTTGCACCACATATCGTAGCTCAACACATATTTTCCTTTGGGGAGATTGTCAATGAACAGGCGAGTCGAAGCATCGCGGTTCTCCAAATAGAAGAAGAGACCCTGGGAGAAGACCGGAGCGGGGAGCTGGTTGACCGGTTCGAAAGAGGCGGGACGCTCATCGACAATCGTGACATAGTCAAGGTCGATATCAGTCTCAATGGTGAGGGTAACCCTGACGCGGTCGGCCACGCGGAAATCCTTAGAAGCAGAAATTTCGCCATTGGCATCAACAACGACAAACTTCTTATCAATGAAAAGCTCGGCTGAGCCGGATTTAGCGACGTTGCTCATACTATCGACATAATTCCACATGACCGCACCCCAGGAAGGCACATCCGTATGATTGGCAATCCGGAGGGAACGCCCCGCGACACTGTCGGCACGCAGGCCAACCGAAACTTCACCCGTGAGATTTTGAGCTGAAGCATCAATCTTGAGAGGCGTCGAGCCGATGAACACCTCAGGAAGCGGCTTCTCGGCAAAAGCCGAGGGGAAGTATCCGACAAGAGCAGCTATGGCAAACGTTGCATCTGTACCACTACCCCAGTCGGTCACAGACTTTTCGGTGATGAGCCATTGCGCCAAACCCGCAATCAATGGCGACTCAGGATTGACATCAGACAAGGCAAGCATGACCTCAGCCGTGATACCAACCTTATTAAGCGAACCAAACCAAGTGTCGTCAAGAGACGGGAAATATGCCCCGCGCGAAGGAGAGATTGTAGCAAACTCGGCTACTGACTGCATGACCTCAACCGCCACACGTCGGTAGCCGCTGCGGGTGAGAATCATTGCCGCCTCAGCCTTGGCCCCCACAGACATCTTGCGCCAGTTGCGCACGAGATTCTGCACCGTCGCCTCGATAGCAGCTGTCGGGCCGGGGGTAGTCACGACGTCAGAAAGTAATCGGCGAATAAGCAGATATGAGTTATAGACAGACTTCGGATGTTTGATGAAGTCCTCTTTAACTTTGTTATCGAGATAGGCAAAATTGCTGCGGATGAGGGCTGTCGTTTCCGAATCGTCGGGAAGTACACCGAGACGTGCCATCAGAGCGAACGACCTCATCGCCTCCGTCGTGGCCCAGACAGACGCATCGCTCGAGCCGGCACACCACTTCAGTCCACCGCCTGAGACAGACAAAACTTTCAGCGTTTTAAACGCGTCGCGCAAGGTAGCCTCGATATTCTTCGCGGAAAGCAATTCAGACAACCGGCTCATGCGTTGAGTCTCATCGGCAGCCATGCCGGCCCAGGGAGTGGCCTCAAGGAGCAGTTGCTTGAGGGATGTGTTTTTTTTGAGCATCGAAGTCAGCATCCTGTCGTCGGGATTTTGACTCCAGTCCTTTAACGCTGTGGCTATCTCGGGATTGTTTTCAAGAATCGAGCGCGCAACACATGCGGAGTAAATCTGTCGGGCAGCTTCAGGAGAAGTAGAAGGGAGACCCTCGGCGAGCGCGGGGAGGGAAGAGACCAGATACCATGCGGGATTGTTGCAATACTCGAAAGAGACATTCGCTGAAGCAGGCAACTCGGGGATAGAAACCGAGAAGTCGGCTGAATCGGCATTCACAAAGAAAGGTACTGACCCGAGTACAGGCGTAGACGCAGGTAGCACCGGGAGAAGATTTTGTTCGCCATCGGCAAACGTATCGCTCGACGATTTAATGCGATAGCCCAACACAGGAATGTCGGAAGGAACGTTGAAGAGGGTAGATACAACCGTCATCTCGTCGGGCGACAAACGGTTTTCGTAACGTTTCGTTTCAAGAACGGAGCCGGTGAGAGGATTGAACACCTCGACCGTAGTGACAACGGCGAGAGCGGAATCGGAGGCGTTGCGTATTTCAGACACTACCTCTACCCTATCTCCCGCGCGAACGTATCTAGGAAGATTTGGTTTGACCATCAGGGGTTTGGAGGCCACTACATCGCGAGCAAAAGAAGTTGAGAGCAGCGAATCCGTGAAAGCCACCATGCGGAACGCCCAACGAGCATTAGCATCAGGCACCGTGAACGAAAGTTCGAGGACACCTTCTGCATCGGTGGTGAGCATCGGACGGAAGAACGCGAGCGAAGTCTCTGCATCACGGAAATCAAACTCTCCTTCGACAATGTCGGCGGTAACCTCAGTGACTACATCAGCTTCCGCACCACTGTCTGAGGAGAATTTCCTCATCATAAGGTTTCTACTTGCTCCGGCGGCGGCCATAGCTTCTTCTGTAGCCTCTTCTTCGAAGTCCATAGTCTCGGCATAGAAGGCGCCGTTAACCGTAGCAGCAGCTTTCATTTCTCTGACGACACCACCTCTTAAGCGGTAAGAAGAGAGCGAACGGTTATAAAGCACGAAAGCAGGAGGTTGGATAGATGCGTCCATAAAGCCTCTGTTTCCTTTGAAATTCGCTCCCCGACCGTGGAGCGAGCCAAACCCGGAATCATTCATAAAATTACGCCAAGGGAGTCGACTTCTCTTAGGCGTAGAGAGCGACCAATTGCTTTTGGCCAAGGCCTCAAGGGCAGAATTGTACATTCCGGCAATCACCGCCGAGCGACGGCCGGCTCCTGAGGCGTCGGTCACCCTGAACGTCCATTGTTCGGCATTACCCGGGGTCAAGCGATCGCGGAAACTTTCAGCCGTAAACTTCAGAATTGAGCGCGAGTCTTCCCTCTTGACATTAAAGTCGAGTGTCTGCACCTTTCCACCTCCTATTATAATAAGGTGAAGCATTCCGACAGAACACTCCTTCGGGACCTCGAATTCAAGATTGTGCATACCGGCCTGAAACTTACGCTCCACCCGTGAGACAATACCTGTCGAGTCAGAGAGGAAAGCTCGAAGCGTCGCCTGATGGTTGAGAGCAAAAAGCAATTTGCATTTGGCTTCGTTCGGGGTGAGCGTGAATGCCTTCTCGAGACACCACACAAATCTATCGGGTACGGGAGTGGCCGAATCGTCGGTACGGTAGAGCACCACATCGCTGCTCAACGTGTCAGAGAGTAATTCAGTGTCGCGTGCAAAAATCTTGAGGCGATACTCACCTGATTTACACCGTGACAATTGCGCGATACGGAGTATTCCGTCGTTGAGCGAACCCGCAGTCACCGTTGTGTCGCCCCTCGACAGACTGAAATCAAGGTCAGTAGAGACGAGAGAATCAAGCGCATTGTAAAGTCCGGCTTTAATGTCAGTGCCCCCCTTATCAATGCGGATGTTTTCGGGGATGTCAGCCTTGACGAAATAGGACATGCGCCTCCAGAATGTATTGGATGCTGTCTGCGACTCGCCGGTAAGCGACGAGGCAGCTAACTGCTCGACATAGACAAGAGGAAGCGACTGTTCGGGCAAACCTGCTACGGGCAGGGCAAATCGGAACCGACCATCGGCACCGGCCTTACTCTCCAGACGCAAATTGATATTAGCACTTCCGGAGCTTCGCCACCAGACGGAACGAGTAGAAAGTGAGAGCGTCACTTTAGCACCTACCATCGGTTGACCCGTGTAGGCCATGACGCGGCCTGTGAGCACCAGGGAATCGGCAGTCCAGACAGGGGCATCCGTAAGTACCTCGAAAGTCGGCAGCTTATAGTCGCTCACTTCGACATTGCCAACTCTGAAGGCTTCGGTACGAATGGAATAGTTTCCCGTGAGAGCATTTTCATCGGTCGCAAAACGCCCTGTCACACGTCCGAAAATGTCGGTCGTCAGACGTGTCGTGTCTGTAGCAACGCCATTGCTTCCGTAGAGCACAAAAGCAAACTCCTCGCCCACCACCGGCAACGAATTGCCGTCGGGACGAGACTCGTAGACCACAGCCGCCCATTCGATAGTATCACCGGGGTGATATATGGGTTGCGCCGTGAAAAACCTCGACGCCTTGAAAGTGCGAGGCTTTGACTCTTCGTAATAGTAATAATTTATTCCAGGCGAAAACTTATCACCATCTTTTGCAGCGAAGTAAGTGCCCGACTTGGTGCCGCAACGGAAGTAGCCGGAGGCATCCGAGAGACCGACAGAAGAAACAGTGCGGTTGTTATTCTGAAAATAGATATTCGCGTCTCTGACAGCGTCGCCTGTCATGGCATCGGCCACGAGCAGGTCGTATCGGTTGCTGCCGAAAGCTATCGTTCTCAAACCGGAAACATAGATTCGCGACGTGTCAACGTAGCGTCCGGACGTTTCCATACCGGGAAAATTAAGCGTAGCCACATAGATACCCTTCGCGGGAAGTGAGATAGTAATTGCGGCTTCGCTTGACTCGCCGACAGGTTTCTCAGGGAAAGCGATGTCGAAAATTTTATATGGAGCTCCTTTGACATAGGTATCGTCGCGTTGAGTTGGAGTGCCAAGAGCAAGACCGTCAGCACGGTAGATGCGCAGCTGTGCCGACTTGACATTGGTACCTTCGGCACGAACTGAAAATGGCTCGCCCGGCATCGCGAAAGCAGGCAAAGCCAGAGTGACAGCCGGTTGTTTCAACGAGTGAAGAGCTTCAGCAATCTTAGGCTGAAATCTCGACGAAGGGAACGCTTTGTTGTAAGCTTCGAGAATTTGATACCTCCGAGGAGCGCCCAAGGGCGAGAAATAGTAGGAAGTCAGCACCACCCCTGCCGCCTCTGTTGCGGGGCGTCCGTCAGGAGCAAGAAGAAGAGCATAGAATTCGTTGGACAGACGGACACGCTGTTCGAAATCGCAGCCGAAGAGGTCAAAGCCCTTTTCAAGGCGCTCATAGGCCGCGAGCACGACAGCATCCGACAAAGAATCCCTCCCTGCAATACGATATGAATAGGCGGCAAGAATAGAGGGTGAAAGCTCGGGCAGAGGCGACAGCGACACCAGACGGTCGGCCAGTAAGGGATTGAAACTGTCAGACATATCGACCGGGCGTGCTTCGGCTTTGCAGGCTATGAAATCGAGTATCGACGGATAGTACGAGACATCGCTCCGTTCTATCTCGACAATCGAAGGATATTGCGTGACCGGGACGGAGCGAAGAAGTTCGGGGTAAAGGAGCGCGTCAGCATACAACGAATCGATGACATGACGATATTGCGCGCCTGACCACAACGCGACATCTTCGGGAAGAGGATAAAGAGGAAGAACTCTATTGTCGGCGCTCCAACGATCGGCTTCGTAGCAAGCTTGAAGCGCCGAGGCATAAAATGTCCGGCCGAGAGCTCTGAAAACAGGATTTTTGAGCCCTGCGGTCTTAGCGGCTACAAAATCAAGAGCGGCGTTACGGTTTTCAGCACTCTTCGCGGTCTGCGCCAGATAGTAGTCCATCACCTGACGCAGAGCTGTTAGTTCGTCGCCCTGCTTTACGGCATTCTTATAGGAGGCAAGCGCGTTGGCGCTCACCCGTTCGGGGAAAGCGAAATCGGGAGCTCCGGCAAAAGAATGAACAAATGAGGCAAGCAGAGCAACGGCAACCAATAGAGTTCTCATAAGTAAAATCTGTCGTGTCTGTGAAAATGAGTAAAACCACAACTATCCGAATACGCCTTTATAAGGCCGTACCCGGACAATCAATCGATTACTTAAAGGAGAGCTGTTACGGCCCTTACTTCTTTTTCTTCGACTTGCTGTGCTGATTCATCACATGACGCATAAACTTGCGTTCCGATTCCTTCAGCTTCAGCAACTGAGCGGGCGCAAGAACGGCCTTGAGTTTCGGGAAATACTTCAGCTCAATCTGATTCTCCTTTCCGCGGAGCTCAAACTGTGCTTCGGCGGCTTTTTCCATTTCGAGCTTCGTGGCCTTGTCGCCTTTTTTCCTTACATCCTTCTCAAGCTTCTGCGTTTCTTTTTGCACAGTGCGCATCTCCTTCTCCATCGAAGTGTAGACCCCGGCGAACTTTGCCTTTTCTTCCTCGTTGAGTCCGAGGTCCTTGGCGATATAGTCAACCTTATAGTCGAGCATTTCCTGCATCCATGAGTCACGCTCGCGCTTCGTGGGGCGCTCATCGGCAAAAGAGGCCAGACACGACAGGAGTGAGAGGCAAATTATGATGTAAAATCGATACATATATTGTTTCGTGTATTTTTGCAATAGTTATTCAAATATTTATCAGATAGACACGCTTGCGCCTTTATCCTGGGCGCCGGTGTGCACCGCCGGAGTATAACCGTCGGAATAAAGCTCGTCATAGAAGTCATAATCATCTATCGAGGAAGCGGCATCGAAGTATTCCTCCATGAAAACGTCGTTGTTCATGGCTGCGGCTATCACGGGATTGTTTTCGGGAGAATATTCGCCGGCGTGAGGACGCATCAAATCAAACGTCTGCATCATGCACCAAATGCCGAGGAACATCGCGGCGAGATAGACGTAGGGGCGCACTTTCTGCCACCACGAACGAGGCACCATGCGGACTTCTTCCTCATTCTCCCAAGGCTGCTCGGGAAGCGAGGCGGTCATTCTTTTGGCGAAATCTTCAAAATAGCCCTCCGGGACGGTGAAGCCGTCACTTCGGTTGATTTTTTTTAGTATCTCGTTTTCCATAATCGGGTAGACGGGGTTGGTAGGTTTGACGGAATAATCTGTTTTGTAAGTCAGTTATTTATTTGACTCGTCATGGTGGAATTAGTTTAATCTAAAGCCGAAAAATATTCTTCGATTTTTTTCACGGCATGGTGATACGAAGCCTTGAGGGCACCCACCGATGTGCCGAGTATCTCGGAAATCTGCTCATACTTCATTTCGTCGTAATAGTGCATCGTGAAGACGAGACGCTGCTTTTCGGGCAGGAGCGCTATTGCCTTGCGCAGATGTAGAGCCAGCTCGTCGCCGTCTACCCATTCATCGGCCTCGATGGTATTGATGACAGAGTTTTCCTCGTCGTCAATCGACTGTGTGGAGCGTCGTTTCTCTCTGTCGAGGAAAGTGATGCTCTCGTTGAGGGCTATTTTGTAGAGCCAGGTCGTCAGTTTGGCATCACCGCGGAAGAGGTGGATATTCTGCCACGCCTTGAGGAATGTGTTTTGCAACACATCATCAGCATCGTCGTGGTTTTGCACCATGCGGCGTATCTGGCGATACAATGGCTCCGAATAGGTCTTGATGAGGTCGGCAAAAGCGGCACGGCATGTTGACGGGTCGCGTAGTCGATCAATCAAAGCGGCATCGTCGACTGGAGTCGCTTGTTTCATTCTTATTTATTAATAGTATTGGGTTGTTCTGGATTAGAAGATATCAAATGCAGCCGCCGGCGATTTGAGAAGCCTGATGACTGCCGATGATAACAAAGTGCAAATATACTCTTTTTTTCGCATTTAAAGCGTTAAGAAAGTCTAAAAGGTAAATCTCAACAAAAGTATTGTATTCATTAGACTCAATATTTGCGGAAAAGTTTAATTTTTACTACTTTTGTAACACGAAACCGACTCCGACAGGAGCGGATATAAGAAACCACACGCTATGAATACCCATCACAGTCATAAAACGCCCATCGGAGAGCAGCTCATTTCCAACTATGTAGTCGTGACAAACCAACACCTCACGCCCCAATACTCGCGCATAGTGTTGAGTCCGGCCGACCGGACCGAAACCATCCCCTACTGTGCCCCCGGCCAGTTTGTGCAGGTGGCGGCCGATGCCAAGGATGTATTGCTCCGTAGGCCTATTTCGATAAACGATGTCGACGCGGAAAGCAACACGCTCACACTTCTTGTGAGGAAAGCGGGACGCGGCACCGAGGCAATCATGAGCAGACGCGAGGGCGACCTCCTCAATCTTGTCCTCCCCCTCGGCAATGGTTTCGACCTCGACATTCCGGCCGGAAGCCGTGCGCTTCTCGTAGGTGGTGGTGTGGGCGTTGCCCCACTCCTTCTTTTGGGTCGCCGTCTGAAAGAAGCCGGTGTTGAGCCGGTGTTTCTGCTCGGCGCACGAAGCTATGACGATTTGCTCGAGCTCGAAAATTTCGAAAAAGTGGGCGAGGTGCTCACCGCTACCGAAGACGGCTCGCATGGCGTGAAAGGTTTCGTCACCGCCCATCAGGCGCTCGCCGAGAAGTGGGACAAGGTGTATGTCTGCGGTCCGGCACCCATGATGAAGGCTGTTGCTGCGATGACCCGCCAAACCGGTTCGCCCACCGAGGTATCGCTTGAAAACATGATGGCGTGCGGTCTGGGAGCATGTCTGTGCTGCGTCGAAAACACCGTGCGCGGCAATGTCTGCGTTTGCACCGAAGGCCCGGTCTTCCCTCTCGAAATGCTCAACTGGTAAAAGAGACCGACGCGCAGACTCATTAATATAATAATTGAACTATAAGAAGAGTTATCATCTCAATGGCAAAACTCAACGTAAATATAGGCGGAGGTCTTGAACTTCAGAACCCTGTAATGACCGCCTCGGGCACATTCGGCTACGGCACAGAATTTGCGCCGTTCATCGACCTTTCGCGTCTTGGCGCCTACATCGTCAAGGGCACCACCCTCAATCACCGCGAAGGCAATCCCTATCCCCGCATGGTCGAGACACCCTCGGGTATGCTCAACGCTGTCGGTCTGCAAAACAAAGGCGTCGATTACTTCATTCATCATATCTACCCGGAAATTCGTCACAACGGTTCGCGCCTGATTGTCAACGTCAGCGGCGCTCGCACCGAGGATTACGTTGAAACGGCGCGTCGATTGGCCACGCTCGACGATGTGGCAGCTATCGAGGTTAACATTTCCTGTCCCAACGTCAAGGAGGGAGGCATGGCGTTCGGCACCACCTGCGAGGGAGCCGCCGAGGTGACAAAGGCAGTCCGCGCAGTCTACCGCAAGCCGCTCATCGTGAAGCTCTCGCCAAATGTCACTTCAATAGCCGACATCGCACGCGCCGTCGAAGCCGAGGGCGCCGACTCGGTGTCGCTCATCAACACGCTGCTCGGCATGGCTATCGACGTAGAGCGCCGTCGCCCTTGCCTCTCGACGGTCACCGGCGGTCTTTCAGGCCCTGCCGTTCGCCCCATTGCCGTGAGAATGGTATGGCAAGTGGCCAAGGCAGTCAAAATCCCCGTAATCGGTCTTGGAGGAATCATGGATGGTCGCGACGCTATTGAGTTTATGCTTGCCGGCGCAAGCGCCGTCGAGGTCGGCACCGCCAACTTTGTCGACCCGGCCGTGACGATGAAAATCATTGATTACATGGAAGATTACTGTGCCCGTCACGGTATCTCGGACATCAACGAAATTATCGGTTGCATATGATGCCACGTCTGAAAACTCCGCTCCCACTCATCGCGCTCTCGGTAGGGATGCTGCTGTGTCTGCTCGCCATGGGATGCTCGCCGCTGTCGTCCGAGGCCAAAGAAATTGTCGGGCAGTATTACAACACCGAAATCTCTGACAAGCAACCCGTGATGCAACTTTTCAAGGATGGAAAGTGTGTCATCACGGCAATAAAACCCGGAGTGTTGACCTATAGCGTCGAGGGCACATGGAACGTTGAGCGCGACTCTCTTCTTCTGCACCTCGACCCGTCGACTCTTCATGCCGAGGGCGACGAAAGCCTCATCGGCAGCATCCCCGAAAGGATAGGCCAACGCATAGCCGGACATTCCGACGTTTCGCTCCAGCTCGAACGCGATGGTGTGGTCTACTCCTACAAACGCAATTAATCACGGCCTCCGAAGGCACTCTGTTCCTTTTCCCGGATTACCCCAACAAAATACGCTATGAAACTCTCTTACCTTACGAAATATCTATTGCTTCCCCTTGCAACCCTCCTCCCCGCCTTATTGACCGGATGTGGCAAGAATTCGCTCGCCGAGCAGGTGGCCTCGGCCGAGATAGCTCTCGCGGCCGACGATGTGGCTTCGACGCGCACCATCTGCGACAATATCACATCCAAACCGTTTGAGTCGTCAGGCATCGAGGCCTCGGAATTGTGTAGGTTGTCAATTCTCTACATGCAGCTCGACGAGCGCACCGACGCATCCGATGCGCTCGAACTCGCCGTCAGATGCTATCGCGAAGCCTGGAAACAGAATGCCGACTCGGCTCGTGCTTTTTTCGACCATCTCCCCGTTGACCAGGACAAATATGCCATGATGCTCGCCACTCTTTCGGAGTCTATCGACAAGCCAGGCGAGTTTCCCATCGAAGACCACGATACCATCCCGGCAGATTCTGCCTTAGACTTTTGACGCGCTATGGATTGGAAAGACATACTTGCAGCCAAGGTGGCCGCAGGCGAGTTGGAACGTGAAGACTCGACTCCCGAAACAGCACCCTCCTCAGCTCCGGCCAAACCGGTTTTGAGCGTTACAATCGACCGCAAAGGCCGCAAAGGAAAAACGGCGACAATAGTCTACGGTTTCGACCCTGATGGTCGCGACGACGCCCTTGCCGAAGAGGCGGCCCGACAACTCAAGCGCACACTGTCGACAGGCGGCTCTGTGCGTGGAGGCGAAATCCTCATTCAGGGCGAACGCCTCGAAGATGTCAAGGCTCAGCTCGTCAAGATGGGTTACAAAGTGAAATAATGCAGGCTCCTCACATCTATGCTCACCATCCACAAAGCATCGGCCGGGTCAGGCAAGACCTATCAGCTGGCACGAGAGTATATCAAATATATCCTCGGCAAGAAGACCGACGAGGGCAGCTACACGCTTGAACCGGTGCAAGGCGAACGCCATCGCAAACTTCTCGCCATCACCTTTACCAACAAGGCCACCGAAGAGATGAAGCGACGCATCGTCCACCAATTGGCCGTGCTTGCCGGAATGGAGCCGGGATGGAAAAAGAGAAGCGACTATCTTGATGACTTCGTTAAAGAATTCGGTTGTACGGAGCGTCAACTCGCCGAGGCAGCTGCCGACGCTTTGCGGGGAGTGCTGTTTGACTTCGGAGCGCTCAACATTTCTACTATCGACTCGTTCTTTCAGAGCATTCTGCGGTCGTTTGCACGCGAGGCCGAGGTAAACGGCAATTATTCCATTGAGATTGACCAGAAAGAAATCATCGAGGAGAGTGTCGACGAAATGCTCTCGCTCATCAACCGCGCTAACCCGACACGAGAGACCCGCTGGCTTCTCAACTGGATTGAGAAATACATGCTTTCCCGCATAGAGAAAGGTGAGAAATTTTCAATCCTCGACCGCAGCGTCTACCTTCATTCCGACCTTATAGATTTTATCTCGCAACTCACCAACGACGACTTCCGCGAAAACGAAGCCGACATCATCGACTACCTCCGCGAAGAGGGCCGTCTCGAAAAATTCATCTCCGCAGTGAGCCGCCTGCCGCTGCAATACATGGAGAGAGTGCGTGCTGCCGCCGACGAGGTTTTCCGCCTGTTAGGTGACAGAGAGACCAATCCCGGCTTGAACTCCCATCTTTACAACGCAATCACGAATTGGGGGAAGACGGGACTCTACATCAACAAACAGGGAAAGATTGAAGTCCCGGCCACAGTCATCAAAATCTACAACGGCGAGTCATCGATGACTGTCAAAAACAAGAAATTCAACGCATCGCCCGAGCTTGAGGCAGCCGTCCTAAAATGTATTGACGCAATTTTGCAGTCAATCCCGGCCCATACGTTTCTGAGCATCATCAGAGCCAACCTTTACCAACTGGGCATCATGCGTCCGCTGGCCGACCGCCTTGACCTCTACCGCCACGAGCATCAGGCCATCCTGCTCGCCGACACCAACAAAATTATCAATTCGATAATTTCCGACACCGACTCGCCGTTTCTCTACGAACGACTCGGCACACGCTACGAACACTATCTCATCGACGAATTTCAGGACACCTCGGTGAGCCAATGGGAAAATCTCGAACCGCTCCTGCGCGAGACCGAAGCGTCAGGCCACGATTCGCTCATCATCGGCGACGTCAAGCAGAGTATCTACCGATTCAGAAACAGCGACTCGTCACTACTCGGCAACCTCGACCGGACATTTGAAGGAAGCACCGTACGCGGCGACCTGCCATCGGAGAACACCAACTGGCGCTCGTCGGCCGACGTTGTGACCTTCAACAACGCTTTCTTTAGCCGGCTTGCGGCTGTGACAGGCTTCAGCTCTATCTACGCCAACGTCGTTCAGGGCATCTCTCCGAAACACAAAAACCATAGAGGCTACGTTGAATTTACGGTCTTTGACGAAAAGGCCATGACCGGCACCGACAAGAAATCTGAAGTCGTCGACTACATGGCGGCTCATCTCCGCCGTCAGCTCGACTCGGGCTATCGTCCCTGCGACATCGCATTTCTCGTCAGAACAAAATCGGAAGGTGAGAAAATCATCAACCGCCTGCGTGTCTTGGCCGCGACCGACCCGACGTGGCCGCAGATGCGCATCGTTTCCGACAAGTCGCTCGTCATTGAGACCGTTCCCGCCATCTCCTACATCGTCAGCCAGCTCAGGCTGCTTTCGGCCTCCGATTCACGCAAGGACAAACGTTCGGCCACCGAACGCGAAAGAGCCTTGTTTGTCAACGAATACGAGAGTCGTCTGTCAGCTCTGTCTGACCCTGCCGCCGCCCTTACCGGGGCTGTCGAAAAGATGCGCAACGTGAAAGACGGGCTTGACACGATTACACTTCCGTCGCTCCCCGCCATGACCGACCACGATATGATTTCGCTCGTCGAAGGTCTGATAAGAGGTCTCACGCCCGATGCCCGCCGGCGCGATGCGTTGGCGTTAGCGACGTTTCAGGACATGGTCGCATCGTTTGTCAACCACGGCAACAGCGACCTCCGCGCGTTCCTTGAATGGTGGGACTACCGCGGCCACCTGATGTCGGTGCCTACCGCCAAAGATGAAGAGGCTATCAATGTGCTTACCATGCACAAGAGCAAGGGGTTGGAATGGAAATGCGTCTTCGTTCCGTTTGCCGATTTATGGACTAACAACAAGGCTGATATCAAATGGTTTGACATACGGGGCAAATTGCCCGACGTCGACCCCTACATCATCCCTCCGATGGTGCCCATAGCTGTTTCAAAGAAGCTTGAAAACACCCCTCTCGCGGCCGAATACGCGCAAAGTCAAAAAGACGCGTTGGCCGACGACCTCAACCTGCTTTACGTTGCTCTGACCCGCGCGACAGATGAGCTTATCGTAGGCCTCAACTCCTCAACCCACACCGACATAGGCAAAGCGCAGCTTGACGTGCTCGCCCCTCTTCCCGGCGACCTCGATGGTGCATTAATCTCCGAAGTCCCCTCTGAAAAAGAGGATGAGGAAGAAGAAAACGAAGAGGCCTCCTCTTCGCCTATCTGGCAGCAGCGTCTGACGATGGGAAGCCCTACAAAACCGCAGGCCTCGGAAGCGGAGCGTTCCACCGCTATCGAAGCCTCATCGTCCACCGAACTTGAGGGCTACCCTATCGAGCCTGTGCGCAACATGTGGAAAGGCACTCAGCTGCAACTCGATGCCTTCAATCACATTGACATTGCCCGCGAACGCGGTCTGATTGTGCATGAAGTGATGGCCGGAGTCAGACACAAGGAGGATGTCGATGACGCACTGCGTCGTTTCCGCATCACACCCGACGGCGTCAACATGACCGGCGAAGAATTTGAAGCCCTCGCCTCTCTGATAAGGACGCGAGTCGACAACCCCTTGGCGGCTGAATGGTTTGTGAATACTCGTCAGGTCATGATGGAGCGAAGCATCGCCGTGCCCGGCAAAAAGCCGCGCCGTTTCGACCGTGTGGTCTGGACCTCACGAGGAGAAATCCACATCGTCGACTACAAAACCGGCCATCAGCCTTCGAAAAGATACCGAAAGCAGATGGCCGAGTACAAGCGTCTCATTTCCACGCTCTACACGCAGCCGGTGAGAGCGTTCCTCTACTATCTCGACTCAGGCGAAATAGTAGAAATGTATTGAGTTCAGGTAAATCCGGAATAAGTAAGTGAGAAAAATAAATGAATAAATAAAAGGAAGTTATTTTTGAGATGATTTGTGCGCGGAACGAATGAGTGTAGCCGCGCTACACGATTGAGTGACAAGCATAAAACATCCAAAAAGAACGAGTTTTATTATTCAAGAATTGTTCTCTACATATATCGTTTTATTTTTAGAACTTACTTACACAATTTCGAGATTAGCGTCAAGGCGCTGGCGCACTACCTCGTAGATGAGAACGCCGGCGGCGACGGAAACGTTGAGCGAACCGATTTTGCCAAACATGGGAATGGCAACCTTAGTGGTACATTCACGCATCACATCGTCGGAAATACCGGTGTCTTCGGCTCCCATCACGAGAGCCACAGGGTCGGTGTAAGCCCCTTCGGTGTAGTTGAGAGATGCTTTCTCCGACACCGCGCAGACGTTATAACCATTTTCGCGCAGAAATTTAGCGGCCCATGCGATAGAGCGCACGCGGCAGACAGGAATGTGAAGAAGAGCGCCGGCTGAAGTCTTGACCGCATCACCTCCGACACCCACCGAACCATGTTCGGGAATGACAATGGCATCTACGCCGGCACATTCGCACGTGCGGGCTATCGCACCGAAGTTGCGGACATCGGTTATGCCGTCGAGCAACACGATGAACGGGAGGATTCCGCCTTCGTAGAGTTCGGGCACGAGGTGGTCGAGACGGTGATAAGTCACGGCCGACATTATGGCGAGCGCACCCTGATGGTTTTTGCGGGTGATGCGATTGATACGTTCCACCGGGACGCGCTGCATCACTACTCTCGAAGCGCGAGCTTTCTGAATGAGTTCGTTGGCAAGTTCACCCTGAAGGTCTTTCGCAAGAAAAATCTTATCAATGTCGCGTCCGGCTTCAATGGCCTCGATTATGGCTCTCAGGCCAAAGATGTAGTCAGTCTTCTCCATTTAGATATTCTGTTGTGTTACTTGTTTCTGAGTAATGATTTCGCTGCGGCGAGAGCGTGACGGTCGACTGTCTGCCCGCCAAGCATCACGGCAATTGCCTCTACCCTCTCCTGACCGGTCAGTTCGGAGATGCGGGTATGGGTGGAAGTCTCGTCGTCCTCCTTGTAGACGCGATAGTGCGAATCGCCCTTCGCGGCCACCTGCGGCAGATGGGTGATGGTGGTCACTTGCAGCGATTTCGAGATGTCGCGCATCATGGCGCCCATACGGTCGGCCACGTCACCCGAAACGCCCGTGTCGATTTCATCGAAAATGATACTCGGCAGCTGTATACGCGAGGCTATGATGCTCTTCACCGACAGCATCAATCGCGAAATTTCGCCGCCCGAAGCAGTAGCTCCGATAGGCATGAGCGGCTGATTTTTGTTGAACGCCACCATGAATTCCACCGTGTCGATGCCTTTGGCCGTCATATCGCCTTGCGTGACGCGCACTTCTACAGAGAGGTTTTTCATGCCGAGCGGCATGGCCACTTCGCGCAGGTGTTCGGCGAAACGCGCGGCTTCTTGACGGCGCGCTTCCGAAATTTCGAGAGCCGTCTCTCGGGCGAGTGCCTTGGCGCGACGGGCGTCGCGTTCGAGCTCGGCGAGTTCGTCGTCGCTCGAATCGAGACGTGCCAGACGTTGTTCGAGTGTCTGACGCAGGGCTATGAGTTGCTCGCCGTCGTTGAGGCGGTGACGATGACAAAGCGAATAGATGGTGCTGAGACGCTCGTCGATTTCAACGAGTCGCGAAGGGTCGGCGTTGAGATTTTCGTTGACACTTTCGAGTGTTGCGGCGATGTCCGACAGTTCGATGCGGGCCGAGTCAAGACGCTCGGGAATGTTGTCGGTCTCCGGCAGAATGTCTGACAGGCTTTCGCAGGCATCGGCGGCGGTGTCGATTAGCTCGACAACGTTGGGAATGCCGAGCGAAAGAGCGTTGAGGGCGCGTGCCAGTTGCTCCTTTAGTCCCGACAGATTGTTGAGCACTTCGCGCTCGCGTTCGAGTTCGGCCTGTTCGCCGGGTTGAAGGTTGAGTTCTTCGAGCTGTTCAAGCTGGAAACGGGTGTATTCCTCATCCTCGCGACTCTTTTCAATTTGCAGACGCATGGCTTTGAGTCGGCGCACTGCATCGCGCAGTTTGTTATAGCGCTGAGTGTAGACCTTCAGTCGCGCGCCGTTCTCGGCGAGCGTGTCAATCACGGTCATCTGGAAATCGGGGGTCGCCAGCAACTGGTTCTGATGCTGCGAATGTATGTCGATGAGTCGCATCGCCACTCCCTGAAGCTTGGAAAGTGGCACGGGAGAATCGTTGACGAAGGCGCGCGAACGTCCGGCCGGGGCTACCTCACGACGCAGAATGCAACGCTCGTCGTCCCATTCGAGGTCGGCTTCGAGGCAATACTCCTTGAGAGCCGGATAGCCTGACTTGAGTGCGAAAACGGCCTCGATGACACTCTTGGAGGAAGGGTCGGACACAACTCGCGTGTCGGCACGCGCTCCAAGCAGCAGGGAGAGGGCGCCGAGCATGATGGATTTTCCGGCACCGGTCTCGCCCGTGATGACATTGAAGCCCGAATGAAACCTGATATCGATTTTGTCTATCAGGGCATAATTTGATATATGAAGTGTTTCAAGCACGGTGTTCGGTGATAAAGTAAGTTTTTGTTAGCTGAGACGACGGGGTCAGCGGTTTTCTTCGTCGCCGCGGCGAATTTTCTCAAGGCGTTCGTTCTCGGTGGGAAAGATGGGGTTGAGAAGTTCGTAGGCATGGCGGCGTTCATCGTCGGGCGCCTTCGAATAGATGTTGACCAGTTCGTCAAGCTTTGCATCCTTAAACATCGTCAGCCCCACCGACATCGGAGCCACTTTGTAGATGCCTCCAAGAATGTCGAGCGCGCTGTCTATGTTCCTTCGTCCTTTGTCGGGGCTCACCAGCATTTGGTCGAGTCCCTGAAAGTGATACTGATAGGTCAGGTCGCGCAAAGATGTGGTCGACGGGTCGGTGAAAGCGCCGAGCATAGCAGCACGGTTTTTGTTGTCCTCAAACGCGCGCCATCCGCTTTCGCCCGACGATTGCGCCTGATGGACTATGGTTTCGAGACGTTCGAAGTAGGGGTCGCCTCCATGAGATGAGAATGAATCGAAGTCTACCGCGAGTATCAGATAGACGTAGAAGTTGACAATGGCCGTGAGCTGACTCTCGAAGTTGGCCACGTTAAACACCAGAGGCTGTCCTTCGGTGTAGGTGAAATCCACTTTCGTGTCGCGCAGATTGAGCAGCGTGGTTGTATAGGTGGAATTGTAGACCGGGCGGATTGACTGCACCTGAAGCGTGCCTGTCATCTTCCCTTCCGACTCCTCATACTCCGATATGTCGAAAAACATGCTGCATTCGATGCGCTCCACGGGAGAAAACTGCGCGGGACTCCACTTGGTGGTGTTGACGTAGTCGGAGAGGGCTTGTTGTAGGGTCTCGAAAACACTTTTGTTGGTGCCTTCGAGACGCGACGTATTGACCTCTACCCTACAGTTGAGTTCCTGCGCGGCGGCATTGCCGACGGCCGAAAACAAAGCTATAAGGAAGAGTAACCGTTGAGAGATTTTGAGGAGAGTGCGGTTAGTCATCAGTTTTTTTGTGTAATGGCGGTTATGATTTCACCGGCAACCCTGTCTTTCGACATGAGGGGGACATCCTTTACCGTTCCTTGCGGAGAAATGATGCTGACGGCGTTGGTGTCGGTGCCGAAACCTGCGCCGGCCACGCGCATCGAATTGAGCACGATGTAGTCGAGGTTCTTGCGCTCGAGTTTCTCCACGGCGTTGGCCACTTCGTTGTCGGTCTCGAGGGCAAAACCGACGAGCACCTGACCGGGACGCTTGGCCTTACCGAGAGTCGCGGCAATGTCGGGATTTTTCACCAGACGCAGCGTAGGCACCTCTGTGTGTTCGCGTTTGATTTTCTTGTCGGTCATCTGCTCGGGACGATAGTCTGCCACAGCCGCACACATTATGGCTATTTCTGCGTCAGGGAAGGATGCCGTGCAGGCGTCGAGCATCTCGCGGGCCGATTCAACATCAATCCGTCGTATCGAGGGATGGTGCGTGGTGAGGGCCACCGGACCGGCCACGAGCGTCACCTCGGCTCCTCGCGCCGCACATTCCTCGGCCAGTGCGAAGCCCATCTTTCCCGACGAATAGTTGCCAATAAATCTGACGGGGTCGATTTTTTCGTAGGTCGGACCCGCCGTGACAAGCACTTTCTTACCGGCCAGGGAGGAGTCGGAACGAGAAGCGAAAAAGTCGGCGACGACTTCGACGATATTCTCCGGTTCTTCCATGCGCCCTTTTCCGGTCAGCCCGCTCGCAAGAAATCCGCTTTGGGGTTCGATTATGATGTTGCCGTAGCTTTTGAGCGATTCGATGTTTCGGGTGGTCGACGGATGCGCCATCATGTCGAGGTCCATAGCGGGAGCCACGAACACCTGCGATTTGGCCGAGAGATAGGTGGTGACAAGCATATTGTCGGCCACGCCGTTGGCCATCTTGCCTATGGTCGAGGCCGTCGCGGGGGCAATCACCATACAGTCGGCCCACAGTCCGAGGTCGACGTGCGAATGCCATTCGCCGGTGTTGGCGGTGAAAAATTCACTCACCACCGGTTTCTGACTGAGCGCCGAGAGGGTGACGGGAGTGATGAACTCCTTGGCCGAGGGGGTCATCACCACCTGCACCTCAGCGCCGGCCTTGATGAAAAGGCGCAGCAGTGTGGCACTCTTGTAGGCTGCAATACCTCCCGTAATTCCGAGCACGATGTGCTTCCCTTGAAGTGCGGAAAGATTGCTCATTTCATGCGGAGTTTGATGCGGGTCAGACAATCCTTGGTATTCTGCGCGAAGTCGCCGCGCATGATCCAGTCGTAGTAGCTCGGATCTCGCCTAAGAACGTCCTCGACAAGCTTTCCCTTGTACTTTCCGAAGTTGATAACCTCCTTGTCGTCGTCATTGTAAATCATGCGTCCCATGAAATCGACGTTTCTGTTCTGGCGCGAGAACTCGGCGAGTGCGTCAATGTCGTTGGGCAGGTCGTCGTAATGGTCAAGCTGCGCCTTGAGCACTTCGAGAGTGGCGCGTGTGTCGGCGTTGGCCGAATGGGCACCGTCAAGGTCTTTGCCACAATAAAATTTGTAGGCGGCCACGAGGGTGCGTTGCTCTTTCTTATGAAAGATGGTCTGCACGTCGATAAATCTCGCTTTCGAGAAGTCAAACTTCACTCCGGCACGCTGAAACTCCTGGTCGAGCATCGGAATGTCAAACCGGTTTGAATTGAAGCCGGCGAAATCGCAGCCCGACATTTCGTTGGCCAGCGACTTGGCCACCTGCCTGAAACGCGGCTCATCCTTCACCATTTCGTCGGTGATATGATGGACGGCCGTTGCTTCGGGCGGGATTGGCATCTCGGGATTGATGCGGCGGGTTTTCTCAATCTCCTGACCGTCGGGCATCACTTTGATAAGCGAGATTTCCACGATGCGGTCGTGGGTGATGTCGACACCCGTAGTCTCCAAATCAAAAAAGATAATCGGCTTCTTATTATTGAGCTTCATGTAGCGTGCGAATTAATTAAAGGGGGAAGGTGTGATACGCTTAGCGTCAGTCGGTCACGCTCATCGGCATGAGCAGCATGGTAAGCTCGGTCTCGGGTTTGTTTTCCGAGGGGACGATGACAGCGGGGCGCGAGGGGTCGGCGAGTTTGAACACGATTTCTTCGGTCCAGAGCACCGAGGCGAGTTCGTAGAGGTAGGCCGACGAAAATCCCATTACGAGATTGTTGCCGGTGAACGAGGCTGACAGTGTTTCCTCGCCCGACGAATTGTAGGCGTTATCGCTGGCACGGAGCACGAGTTTGTCAGTGTCGATGCGGAACTTGACGAGTCCGTGGCCTTCGTCGACGAAATGGCTCACTCGACGCAGCGCGGTGATGAAGAGCCGGCGGTCGAGAGTCAGCGCGTAGGGATTGTCGTTGCGGATTACGCGGTCATACGGTGGGAAACGGCCCTTGATGACGCGGCTGTCAAACAGGAATGAGGCGGTAGAGAATGTCACGCCCATTTCGGGATTGATTGTGACTGTGGCCATCTCTTCCTTGTTGAACACCTGACGGAGCACGTTGGTCGACTTGCTGGGCAGGATGAACGCGCCCTCGAAGCCGGGATTGATGCTTGAGTCTTCAAACTTGACGAGTTTGTGACTGTCGGTAGCTACGAAAACGATTTTGTCAGGTTTGATGTCCCAATAGACACCCATCATCTGGGGGTGAACCTCATCAGAGCCCACGGCAAACGCGGTGTACTCGAGACCGCGGAGAAGCGCCTCGGCAGGCACTTCGAAGGTCTTGGCCGCTTCGTGGACGTTCTGGGTGGGATGCGGAAATTCGTTGCCGTCGAATCCCATGAACTTGTACGAGCCGTAGGGGTGGGTGATTTCGATGGCGAAGTTGCTGTCGTCGATGCTGAAGCGGAGTTCCTGCTCGGGCATCTCGCGCAGAAGCTCAACGAGGCGACGGGCATCAATGCAAAACTCGCCTTCCCCCTGGACGTCGAGAATTTCCACGCGACCGCGGAGGGTGTTCTCGCCGTCGGAGGCGGTGATGACAAGGGTTTCGCCTTCTATAGAGAAGAGAAAGTTGTTGAGGATGGTGAGATTGTTTTTGGCGTTGATAACCTTGCTCACCGCCGAGGCAAAACTATAGATTTTTTTGCTGGGGACTGTGAATCGCATGATGTTCTATCTTTAGTTGGGTAGATTCTGTTGTTTAATGATACATCGCGCTTTCCGGGTGCGACAATTACGCTTACTCGCCCCGGCCGAAATTGCGGGACGACGTCCGGAAAGCCTGCATTACGTCTGCTGCGCAGAATATACAAAATTAACACTTTTTTCTGTGTCTCGCAAACTCCCGAACTTTATTTTGCAATTTTTAAGTAAGTCTTAAAATTAGTTTATATCAAAGCAGAGATTTGATGTGAATGAAGTTTCGACTTACGACGAAGGCGTATAGCCGTTGCTCTATTACTGAGGAGCAAGTCGGAAATGCGTCATAGCAAACTCTGATTTACTATAAACTAATTTTCAAGACTTACTTAAGCTTGGCACCCCGACGTGGCGCGGACTTTTGTCAATCCTCGGAGTAGTGTCGGAGCACGCGGCGATAGGAATTGAAAATCTTGCTCTTTGAGACAAACCCGACGTAGCGTCCTTGGTCTACCACGGGCAGATTCCACGCGCCGGTGTCGTCGAAGGCTTTCATAACTTCTTCCATACTCATCGCGACATCTACCCTCGCAGGAGGCATCGACATAAATTCCCTGACATACATTCGTCTGTAAAGGTCGGGGCGGAACATGATATTTCTGATTTCGTCGAGAAGCACCACGCCGAGCAACTGCCCGTTGTCGTCAATCACCGGGAAGATGTTTCGCGACGACCGCGAGATAACATTGACCATATCCTTGAGGCTCATCTCGGGGTGTACGGGGATGCAGTCGGTCTCCACCACATTGTCCACCTTCAGCAGCGTCAGCACGGCGCGGTCTTTGTGATGGGTGAGCAGTTTTCCCTGACGCGCCAGACGCATGGTGTAGATGCTGTAAGGCTCGAACACCTTTATCGTTCCGTAGGAGAGAGTCGACGCGATGAGCAGCGGCAGAAACAGTTCGTAGCCGCCGGTCAACTCGGCCGTGAGGAAGATGCCCATGAGGGGGGCGTGCATCACGCCGCTCATCACGCCCGCCATGCCGAGCAGCGCGAAGTTCTTGGCCGAAATGCCCACGCCGAAGACTGTGTTGAGGAAGTAGGCGTAAAGAAATCCTGCCATACACCCCACGTAGAGCGAGGGGGCGAATGTGCCGCCCACTCCGCCTCCGCCGTTCGTGGCCGAGGTGGCGAAAGATTTCAGCAGCACAAGCGCGCCGATGAAGGCCATGAGCGACCACACGTCATAGCGGTCGGAATAGAAAATCGAGTTGTTGACTATCGACGATGTATCGCCGTTCAACAGACCGGTTATCGACCCGTAGCCTTCGCCGTAGAGCGGCGGAAAAAGAAACACGAGCAGGGCCACGATGCTTCCGCCGATGGCTACTTTGAGCCATGTCGAATGGATACGGCGGAAGAAGTTTTCCATCATGTTCATCGAGCGCGTGAAGTAGAGCGACACAAATCCGAGATAGATTCCCATCACTATCACGTAGGGCACTTTCCACATCAGAAATTCCTCGCTCTGCACGAAGAAGAATTCCACGTCGTAACCGGTGAAGACGTAGGCCACGGTGGCGGCCGTAATCGAAGAAATCAGCAGCGGCATCACCGAAACGGTGGTGAGGTCAATCATCAGCACCTCGATAGTGAAAAGCATTCCCGCGATTGGGGCCTTGAAGATTCCGGCGATACCTGCGGCGGCACCACACCCTACGAGTATCATGAGGATGCGCGGCGACAGACGGAACCATCGTCCGAGGTTCGACCCGATGGCCGAGCCGGTGTAGACAATCGGGCCCTCCGCTCCCACCGAGCCGCCGAAGCCGATGGTGACCGACGAGGCCACGACGGAGGTCCACATATTGTGGCGCTTCAGTCGCGATTTGTTTTGCGAGAGCGCGTAAAGCACTCTCGTGACGCCGTGTGAGATGTTGTCTTTCACGACGTATTTCACAAACAGCACCGTGATGAAAATACCTATCATCGGGTAGATGAGATAGAGGTAGTTTCCGTGGGTGAGCGAGAGGTTGGCTGTCAGCAAGTGCTGGATGAGGTGGATGAGGTATTTGAGTGCAAGCGCGGCAAATCCGCACGCCACACCAACCACGAGGGCGAGCATGCTGACAAAGGTCTTCTCCTTGATGTGGCGTTCGCGCCAGGTGACACACCTCAGGAAGCCGCTGCCGACTGTCGATGGAATATTCTTGAGATAACTTGGAATCATTGCAGAGTTGGGGTAAGGGATTATTTCCCTTCGCCGCGCAGGATGGTGCGCACTGTGTAGAAGAGAATTTTGATATCTAACGAGAGTGAGAGGTTCTGGAGATAGAGTATGTCGTAGGTCAGGCGTTCAACCATCTGGTCGAGGGTTGAAGCATAACCGTATTTCACCATGCCCCATGAGGTCACGCCGGGGCGCACACGATGAACGAGCAGGTAGTGGGGCGCAATGTCGATGAGGCGCGAGGCGTAGTAGCTGCGTTCGGGGCGGGGGCCGACGAGCGACATGTCGCCTTTGAATACGTTCCAGAGATTTGGCAGTTCGTCGAGGCGATAGCGGCGCAGCACTCGTCCTGCCGCGGTGATGCGGCTGTCGTTGGTGGCGGTGAGTTGCGGGCCTGCGGGTTCGCTGTCGGCAATCATCGTGCGAAACTTATAGAGTTTGAACGGCTTGCGGTTAAGGCCCAGACGCTCCTGACGGTAGAACACCGGTCCCGGCGACGAGAGTTTCACTGCCACGCCTACCACACACATCACGGGCAGTGTGATTATCAGACCGAGCGCCGACGCCACGATGTCAAAGGCTCTCTTTATGGCCACGGCCGTGTCGGGGAGTGAGACGTTGGTCACATCCACAAGGGGGGTGTTGACCACCGAGTCATACTTGACTACTCCCAGGAGCACCCTCGTCGGCGACGGTTGCACCATTACCGGAAGGTTCAGTTTCATCAGCGCCCCGAGTATGCGGAAAGCCTTGTCTTCATCTCGCGGCACATCAAAAACGAAGCAGTCGATGTTTCCCTCCTCCACCGCCTTCATTAAGACTCCGGCAGTGTCGTCGGTCACGTTGGTTATGCGCAGGGTGTCGACTATTTCAAGTCCTACTTCCTCGAGGGCCACCGCAAGTCCCGGAGAAATCTCTTCCGAGGCAGAATCTGTCACAACGTATAGGGCCCGTTTCACACGCCGTCCGGCTGTCTGTCTGCGTTTGAGCAATGTGGTCAGCAAAAGTCGCACACCGTAGACCACCGGAAACACGCATCCGAAAATCAGAAGCACCATTTCGTAGTTGTAGCGGCGGCGGGGCAGCACGTCGTTGAGCAGCACCGTCATGAACAGTATCATGCTTCCGATAGCTACCGAGCAGAGTGTCTGGAGAAATTCCCTGGCACGCGACTTGTTTGTGACGTTGACGTAGTAGCCGGTGAGATAGTTGACGAAGAACATGCAAATCGGGAACAGGAGCACCGTGAGCTCCACTCCCGTCGAAAGCATGAAGCGCATTATATCCGGGTATCTGTCTGTCAGACCCGGCACGAGACGATAGCGCACAAGCTCAAAGATTACCATCCCGACAAAGGAGGCAATCATGTCGCTGCCGACATAGAGCAGTCTGTAGCGTGTGCGCGTTTTCATCATGGGCGGATTATGGTTTTGTTGCCTGAAGAGTCAAATCTGACGATGCGCGAGGGGGCTGTCCGCGTCTCGTCGTCACGTCGACAGAAAGCCACGTAATCGGCCTCGGCAAGAAGCGAGGGATTGATTTCGGCGAAGACCGCGGGTGCGGGCTGACCGCTGATGTTGACAGAGGTCGACACAATCGGCTTCCCCAACCGTCGGCAGAGCGTTTGCGAAAATTCTTCGCCGGTCAACCTCACGCCGAGGCTTCCGTCCTCGGCAAGAAGATTGGGAGCTACCCCGCGCGCCGAGGGGCAGATGACCGTCGTGGGGCGCTCGGATCCCAGCATTTCCTCTCGGCATGTCTCCGGAAGGTCGGGCAGATAGATGTCGAGCATCTCGGGGGTCATAAGCGTCAGCAGTGCCTTCGAGTCGTCGCGTTGCTTAATGGCATAGATTCTGGCCACAGCGGCGGCGGCGGTGGCGTCGCATCCGATGCCCCAGACGGTGTCGGTTGGATAGACCACTACCCCGCCGCGGCGCAAGGTTTCGACGGCGGCTTCTATGTCGGCATGGAAATCTTTCATCTCCGTAGTCAGCGACGTTTGAGGGCCACGACGTTCTCGACGTGGTGGGTGTGGGGGAACATGTCGACCGGTTGCACGGCTGTAATGTCGTAGGCCTCGTGGAGCATGGCGAGGTCGCGGGCCTGTGTGGCCGGATTGCAGCTCACGTAGACAATTTTTTCGGGTGCGGCGTTGAGAATCACCTTCACCACATCTTCGTGCATACCTGCGCGCGGGGGGTCGACAATCATCACGTCGGGACGGCCATGTTCGGCCACGAATGTGTCGGTCAGCACGTCTTTCATGTCGCCGGCGTAAAATTCCGTGTTGGCGAGCGCGTTGGCCTCGGCATTGATTTTAGCATCCTCGATAGCTTCGGGGACATATTCGATACCGATGACATGACGGCAGTCGCGGGCCACGAAACATGCTATCGTGCCCGTGCCGGTGTAGAGGTCGTAGACGAGTTCGTCGCCTTTGAGGTCGGCAAGTCTGCGCGCCACGCTGTAGAGTCGGTATGCCTGACGCGAGTTGGTCTGATAGAACGATTTCGGACCGATGCGAAAGCGCAGGCCTTCCATCTCTTCCTCGATGTAGGGGCGTCCTTTGTAGCAGATGATTTCCTGGTCGGAAATGGTGTCGTTGGCTTTGGTGTTGACCACGTAGTGGAGCGACGTGATTTCGGGGAAAGCCTCGGCGAGTGCCTCCATCAGTTCGGTGATGCGTTCCTTGTTGTCTTCGCCCACCGACATCACCACCATCACCTCGCCGGTCGATACGATGCGAATCATCAGCGTGCGCAGGAAGCCGTGGTTTTCGCGCAGGTTGTAGAATTCCCACCCTTTCTCTTTTCCGAGATTTTTGATGAAGAGCCGGATGCGGTCGCCGAGCGATGCCTGAAGATGACATTCCTCTATGTCGAGCACCTTGTCAAACGCGCCGGGGATGTGGAAGCCGGCGGCGCGGCGGTCGGCAAACTCTTCCTGCGAGTCGAGCTGCTCGCGTGTCAGCCACATTTTGTCGCTGAATGTGTATTCCATCTTGTTGCGGTAGGCCCAGATTTCCTCCGACCCTAAGATGGGAGAGATTTCGGGGAAAGGCACCTTGGCTATTCGGGTCAAGGCATCGCTCACCTGACGCTGTTTGGTCTGAAGCTGCACCTCGTAGGGCAGATGCTGCCAGCGGCAACCGCCGCAGATGCCGAAGTGACGGCAACGGGGGGTCTCGCGTATCGGCGAGGGGGTAATCATGCGCTCTATGCGTCCCTCGGCATACGAGCGTTTTTTTCGGGTGATTTGCACGTCGGCCACGTCGCCCGGCGCGCCGAACGGTATGAACACAACCATTTCATTCACACGGGCAATCGAGTTTCCCTCGGCCGCCACGTCGGTTATCTTGACACCTTCTATCAAAGGCAGTTCTTTTTTCTTTCGTCCCATATTCAAATTTTTCATTCGGTCTGAATAACTTACAAATTTACTATTTTTATACGACAGGTTTCTGCGATTAGAGCCACTTTAACATCCTTTATTATATATGTTAAAGTTTACTAATCACTGCGTTTTTTCAGCTTCTCGCATGTAACAAATCGGAAATTGCTGCGTCTTGTAAACGTGACCGGCTCAGCACGGCTCATTCTTTCACTTTCAACTTCAAGACTCACTCAATGAGAAATCTTATTATCACCGTTTCCGCCTGGGTGTTCACAGCTTTCGCCGCCGAAGCCCAATTCTCGGTGACTGGACTGGTGACCGATTCCTTAGGGGAAGAAATCCCCTTTTCCACAGTTCGCGTCTACTCTCCCGCCGACACGGTCAAAGTCGTGGCGATGGGCGTAGGCAATGAGGACGGCATCTTTAAGCTCAATCTCCCCGCCGCGGGCGATTACATGGCGGTGGTTTCCTCTACCGGCATGAAAAGCGAGCGACCCGAGTTTGCCGTGACCGACAAATCTCCCTCAGCCGACCTCGGCCGCATCGTGCTCTCTCCTGAAAACTCTCTCGGCGAGGTGGTGCTCACGGCCCAACGCCCGGTCATCACCCGCGAAATCGACCGCATCGGCTACGACGTTCAGGCCGACCCCGAGGCTGCCACGTCCCAACTTGACGAAATGCTCAAGAAGGTTCCGCTTGTGACTGTCGACTCCGACGGCAATATCACCATCAAGGGACAGAGCGACTTCAAAATCTACAAGAACGGTCGTCCCAACAATTCGTTCACGAAGAATGCCAAGGACATTTTCAAAGCCATTCCGGCTTCGATGATTAAGAAAATCGAAGTAATCACCGACCCCGGCACGCGCGAGGATGCCGAAGGCGTCGGCGCAATCCTCAACATCGTCACTCTTGAAAACACCACCATCCGCGGTGTGACAGGTTCGACCGGCCTTTCCATCAGCAATCAGGCCCTCATCCCTATGCCCTATCTGTGGCTAACTTCGCAGATTGACAAGGTCACGTTCGCCGTTAGCGGCGGCGGCCAGTACAGTACGCAGGATTGGGCTTCCGCTTCAAACACCGAGACTCTCTATCCCGACGAAACTCTTCTCACCCAATCGTCACGCGACCGCTCGCGCTTCAAGTATTTCTATGGCGGCGGCGAGCTTTCGTGGGAAATAGACACTCTGAATCTGATTTCCGGTGAATTTCAGTTCTACAAGTACAGCGACCCCGGAAGCAACTTCGGCTCGACGGCCTCCTCTCTTCACGGCAATCCGCTCTACAGCTATTCGCAGAAACAAAGTTCGTCTGATTCCTACCTTGATTTCGACGGAAACGTCAACTATCAACATTCCACCAAGCGTAAGGATGAGTCGGTGACGCTCAGCTATGCGGTCTCGACCACCCGCCAGACCCGCGACTCTGAGACCGAATACCTCGACCTGTTTAACGTCAGCTTCCCCTACGACCGTCAGAGCGTCAATTCCCACCTTCGCTTCATCGAACAGACGGTGCAGCTTGACTGGACGCGCCCCATCAACGAAATCAGCAAATTCGACGTCGGTGGTAAGTTCATACACCGCGACAATCACACCATCTCCGACAATTCCTATCTGGGCGAGGCCTACGACCGTCGCGACGAAACCGACTTCTCGCACACCACACTCATCGGCGCCATCTATGCCGACTACCGAGTAAAGTATAAGAAAGTGGGCGCACGCGCCGGTCTGCGCTATGAATACTCCCGCCTTTCGGCCACTTACCACGATGACAAGGGGAAGGATTTCGGCTCGTCGCTCAACGACGTCGTGCCCACCGTCAGCTTCAACTGGAGTCCGACGGATGTCTCGACCTTCAAAGCCACCTATTCAAACACAATCCGCCGCCCCGGCATCAATTCGCTCAACCCCGAAATCAATGAGACGCCCCTCACATGGAGTCAGGGCAACCCCGACCTCAAGAGTTCGCGCAACCACAACGTCTCGGCCGAATACAGCTTCATGGGTCAGAAGGTCAGCATCGAGTCGTCGCTCTACACGAATTTCTCAAACAACGCCGTCATCAGCACCCGATGGCTAGACGGCGACGTCACTTGCAGCAGCTATGCCAATCAGGGTAGCACTCGCCGCTACGGTGCAAATCTGTGGATGAACTGGCGACTCGGCGCAAAGACTTCAATTATGTTCAGCGGACAAGGGTCGCGCGTCATCGAGCGAAATCCCTCACTCAACGTCGGGGTGGCAAGCTGGTATGCCTACGGATTCTTGCGCCTTGAGCAGAAACTCCCCGCCGATTTCACCGTCTATCTCTGGGGCAACGGCAACACGCCTTACCGCAGTATCTACAGTCGTTACAAACTTATCTCTTCAGGCCTCAGCTGGGGCTTCTCGGTCAACAAGTCGATGCTGAAAGATAAGCGTCTCACGTTCAGAATCAACGTGTCGAACCTCGGTCGTTCGAAGCGCCGCTGGGCATCCGAGTCGCTCAACATGCCCTATCGTCAGGAGTCATGGGGCTATAGCGCTTACGCCACCTATCTCAACTTTGGCGTTTCCTACCGCTTCGGTTCGCTCAACGCTTCGGTCAAGAAAACCAAGTCGAGCATCGAAAACACCGACCTCGAGAGCAAGAAGATGTAATTCGCGCTCGCTCAGACAGGTTGAGTCACCACAAGGAGACGTTTGCCATCGCAGGCCGTCACCCCGAACAGCTGCATTTCTCCCCCTTCGCGCACCTTGAGTTTCTTTGCAAGCTCGGGGGCCCGGAGGGGGAAATTTCTTGCCGCCACATTGATTTGCGGATACGTCCGGGCAAAGGTTTTGCAAAGCGACGAGCTGAAATCCAGCACTTCGACTATTCGGAATGCTTTTGCCGGAAAATCTGACGGTTTCTCCTTGGCCGTGAACAGATGTGTGTTGGGATGCAGGGCTGCAACTCCTTCAAAGTCGAAAAGCCTCGAGATTGCGCCGGCTTTCATCACTGCGGGGTAAGGTTCGAGCAACACGTCTCCCGCCTCCGGCTTGGCATAGCGCGGAGCGGAGTGCGGTACGTCGGTCTGGCGAAATTCAAAGTTCTCTCGCCCGACGGTCATCGCTCTGATTTTTCCGTTCTCCTCTACCCCGCCATTCAACTTTCCGGGTATGACGAGCAGCAGTTCCTTGCATTCGTTGTGAAGTCCTGTCACAACCACGTCGACCTGCCGCTTCAATGAGTCCGTGAGGCCAAGCTCATTCAACGAGGCTGTAATGTCGAGCATCGGAGAGAGTTTCACTATCAGTCGGCCGCAACGTTCAAGAAGCAAATCCACCCATCGGGTGAGGTCGGGCAGACAGTCGGCTATTCGGAAATGCCGCCCGGTGCAGTCACGGCGCGCGGGGTCGATGAAAATTGTGTCAAACGTTGCTTCGGGATGTATGCGCAACCACTCCACCGAGTCGGCGCACTCGATTGTGACATTGTCAAGCCCGAGCTGTCGGCAGTTGGTTCGTCCGGCCTCGACGTTGACTTCCACGATGTCGAACGCCGTGACCGACGAGGCTCTGCGGGCGAACGCGAAAGCATCGATGCCAAGCCCGAAGGTCATGTCGGCCACTCTTCTCCCCTCTCCTGCCAAACCGGCATGTATGTCGGCCATGGCGTCAGAGGTAGCCATCTCGGCCACGGCGAGCGAGGGAAACCGAAAGTCGGGAGCTGCCTGCAACGTCCGCGCAAGTTTGGAGCGCGTTTTGTCGCGACACTCCATGTTGAGGATTTCGTCAAGACGCGCCCGGTCGCCTTTGGCCTTGAGGCGAAGCGCGGCATAATCTGCGCTCATCAGACTATCGGATTTTTCGGACGTGTGGCCTGAAAGTCCTTGATGTAGTTGGGCACCGAGTAGGCTTTGTCGATGAAGTCGCGGTTGAGGTAGGCGCGTTCGGCGAGTGCTATCATGTCGATGGCCAGAGGATGAATGTCGGGCACGAAGCGTGCGTTGGGTGCGGTGATTACCTCGCGGGCCTTGGCCGAACCGTCGCCGAAAAACAATACGGGGCGTCCCGTGGCGAGCAGGTCGGAATAACTTTCGGGGGTCAGAATCAAAGGCTGCTGCGGCATGAGTGTGGAAAGCGACATGTCGTAGGCGGCGGTGTAGACCTCCATGCGGCGTGCGTCAATCATCGGCACGAAAATTTCTTCACCGGTCAGTTCGGGGTCGGTAAACATCACCTGACAGCAAAGCAACTGGAGGGTGTCAACCCCGATTAGAGGGATGTCGAGCGCGTAGGCGAGGCCTTTGGCCTCGGACAGACCTATGCGGAGGCCTGTGTAGCTGCCGGGGCCCATGGAGACTGCGACAGCTTCGAGGGAGAGTTCCTTCTCGGCTGCGAAGTCAAGACAATCCTTTATGAAACCGCTGAGAAGTGTGGCGTGATTGCGCCCTTCGAGCATTTCGCGGTGGCAAAGCACCATGCCTTCGGCGGTCAATGCCACCGAGCAAGGTGCGGTAGATGTTTCAATATTCAGAATGACGGGCATAACTGTGTCTTTTTGTCTTTAGCGGTTCTTATACATTTCGTCGTAGTAGCGCTCGTAGTCGCCTGAGGTGATGGAGTCCATCCATTCCTGGTTGTCGAGATACCAGCGCACGGTCTTCTCGATGCCTTCCTCAAACTGGAGCGAGGGTTCCCAACCGAGTTCGCTCTGGAGTTTGCGCGAGTCGATGGCGTAGCGCATGTCGTGGCCGAGGCGGTCGGTGACGTAGGTGATGAGGCTCTCCGACTGCCCCTCGGGATTGCCGAGCAGACGGTCGACGGTGCGGATGATGACCTTGATGAGGTCGATGTTCTTCCATTCGTTGAAGCCGCCGATGTTGTAGGTCTCGGCCACGCGGCCGCGGTGGAAGATGAGGTCGATGGCGCGGGCGTGGTCTTCGACGTAGAGCCAGTCGCGCACGTTCTCGCCTTTGCCGTAGACGGGAAGGGGTCGCCCGTGGCGGATGTTGTTGATGAAGAGGGGGATGAGCTTTTCAGGGAATTGGTAGGGGCCGTAGTTGTTGGAGCAGTTGGTGACGAGCGTGGGCATGCCGTAGGTGTCGTGGTAGGCGCGCACGAAGTGGTCAGACGATGCTTTCGAGGCCGAGTAGGGCGAGTGGGGGTTGTATTTGGTGGTCTCCACGAAAAATTCCGTGCCGTAGGCCATGTCGTCTTCCGACGAGGCTTTGGTGGTGAAGGGGGCAGGAACGCCTTCGGGATGGGTCAGCTCGAGGGCCCCGTAGACCTCGTCGGTCGAGATGTGATAGAAGAGCTTGCCTTCATATTTCTCGGGCAGGGCCTCCCAGTATTCCTTGGCGGCCTGGAGCAGGGCGAGTGTGCCCATCACGTTGGTGCGGGCAAAGGTGAAGGGGTCGCGTATCGAGCGGTCGACGTGGCTCTCGGCGGCCAGGTGAATGATGCCGTCGATTTCGTATTCCCTGACGATGCGGCGCATTTCGTCGAGGTCGGCTATGTCGGCGCGCACGAAGGTGTAGTTGGCTTTCTCCTCCACGTCCTTGAGGTTGGCCAGATTACCCGCGTAGGTCAGCTTGTCGAGGCAGACGATGCGGTAGTCGGGATATTTGTTGACAAACAGGCGGACTACATGGCTGCCGATGAAACCGGCTCCGCCGGTGATGAGTATGTTACGCTTCATTTTCTTTCAGATTTTTGATACAGGTTTTCAGCGAGTCGGTCCAGTAGGGCACGCTCATGCCGAATGTCTGCTTGAATTTCGTTTTGTCGAGCACTGAGTAGGCCGGGCGGCGCACGGGCGACGGAAATTCGTCCGTGTGGCAGGGGCGGATGTCGCAGCCGGTGTGCCCGGCTTCGGCGGCGATGGCTTTAGTGAAATCATACCACGAGCAGACGCCCTCGTTCGAGTAGTGATAGATACCTTCGCGCCCTTCATACATCCGCCCTTCGATTATAGCGCGGATGGCGTCGGCGAGGTCCTGGGCATAGGTGGGCGTGCCTGTCTGGTCGAACACCACGTTGAGCTGCTTGCGCGTGGCTGTCAGGTCGAGCATCGTCTTGACGAAGTTGCGTCCATACTCGCTGTAGAGCCACGCCGTGCGCAGCACGATGGCCTTGACGCCCGACTCGGCTATCTGCTGCTCGCCGTGGAGTTTGGTGAGGCCGTAGACTCCCGTCGGGGTGCCCTTCTGGTCCTCGCGGCACGGCACGTTATAGGGCTCGCCGCCAAACACGTAGTCGGTTGAGATATGGATGAGCGTGCCGCCGCGGCGCTTGACGCCGTCGGCCAGATTGCGCACCGCCGTCGAGTTGAGCAGCTCGGCAGTCGCGGGGTCGCTCTCGGCGCGGTCAACGTTGGTGTAGGCCGCGCAGTTGACTATGATGTCAATCTCCGCCTCGTCTACCATCCGCGCCACTGCCTCGCGGTCGGTGATGTCGAGTTCGGCCACGTCGGTAAAGATGTAATTGTCTCGCGAGCCTCGGGCCGCGTTACGCAGGCAGTTGCCCAACTGTCCGTTGGCGCCCGTCACAAGAATGTTCTTCCGTTCCATCTCGTCAGAAAGTGAAAGGTGTTTCAAACTCCTCCAGCCGCGGATGCCGCCTGTCCTTGTCTGACAGTATCGCATCCCCGATAGCCATGCGCCAGTCGATGCCAAGCGACGGGTCGACAATCGAAATGCCCCCGTCAACCTCCGGATGATAGTAATTGTCACATTTGTACTGGAACACGGCCACGTCGCTCAGCACCGCAAACCCGTGGGCGAAGCCGCGCGGTATGAAGAACTGACGGTGGTTTTCCTCCGTAAGCTCCACGGCCACGTGCCGCCCGTAGGTGGGCGACCCTTTGCGGAGGTCAAC
>JAIDCC010000100.1 GCA_029056055.1 Duncaniella sp. | reverse complement strand
AGTGCGAAACCGCAGCGGCCGTTGCGGGAGTTGAAGGCTGTGCCCATCTTATAGATGCCTGTGTAGTCGAGGAGGTCGGGGTTTTCGTAGCCGTCGACGATAGGAATCCAGAATTTGGCGTGGACGGTGATTTGGGGGTCAATCATGATTGAGCCGCCGAGCGAGATGCGGTTCCATGAGCGGGATGCGGCTCCGTCGCGGCCGTTGCTTTCGTGCTCGGCGATGAGGTTGATTTTGCCTACGAAGCGGTTTTTGACAAAGAGGGGTTTGGTGAGACCGATGCCGGGGTTGAAGTTGAGGTCGGTGAACGGCATGGAGTTTTCGAGGATGTTCCAGAATGCTTTCTGCGAGTAGAAGAGGAAGAGGTAGGTGCCGAAGGGGAGTGTGGATTTGGTGAGACGCTGGGCGAAAGAAATCTGAAACTTGATGTTGGAGTTCTGGCGCGTGACGGTCTGGCCGACGGGACAGCCGAAAATGAAATAGTTGTCTTTGTAGAGACCGAAGAATGGTCCGGAGTCGAAGGCGCGGCGCACGGAGTCGGTGTTGACCACGATGTCTTTACCTTCGGCCACGTCGGAGAGCACCTGGGCGCGGAGGCCGAGCGAGGCGAAGAGGAGGGTGAGCGAGAGAACGATGAGTCGGAGCATGGAGGTGTTGAAAGTGAAGTGAGGGCAGACGAAGGAGTGCGGTGGAGCGGAGAGATGCTGAATGTGCAAAGTTACGAAATTTTTGCCAAAGGCGCAGAATTTTTCCCGATTTTGCTGAAACCGATTGCCTTATCCTGATTTTGATTGACTGTCAGACTTACTTAACTGTATTACTCCAATGCCTGTACTCCCTCCATCGACGGAGGTGATACCCTTATTTCGTTAACGGCAGTTTACAGAGGATGATTTGGATCGGAAGGGTGCGAAATGTCAGTGAATGAGTCGGCGATGTCTAATGTGAGCGATGTAGCTGCGCTTGGGGCATTGTCTGAGGCAGCCCCCGGTGGCACTTCGGCAGGACCGTTGATGGCTACATTGTAGCGGTAGCGTTTCCCGGCGAGCCAGCGGTGTTCCTCGAGTCCGGTTGAAAGTCCCAGACGGAGCTGACCGTAACCGGGATTGTTGTCCGAGACAAGTCGGTAGTCGGTGGAGGCGTTGGGCCAGATCGTCGCGCCATGGTCATTCTCAAGGCGGTAGTCTATTTCAAGATAAGTGGTATTAAAGTAGGCGTCGAAGTTAAACTCAGTGAGGTATGACGGTATGAAAAAGTCGTATCCTTGATTGTCGGCCGCAAATGCGGAGGCGTTTGGCAGCGCCGTACCATTTTCGGAGAAGAATACCGGAATCCTCAGTGACTGGGGATAGATGTTCCAGCATTCTGATACCTCTGCGGCAGTGGTGGCTGCATTGAAGCCCTCCGGGGGGTAGTGGAACTCCCCGACATCGTTGACATTGACCATAGTGACACTCTTTAGGACAACCTTCCCGTCAGGAAGATTTGGCCGGACCACAACATCGACCATCGCGAGGGCGTGATAAAAGTGGAGTTTCAGCCGGCCGGAAGTCTGGACGACATTGGTTCGCCGGCAGACCACCAGATCCTGATCACCCTTGTTCTGATACCTGATCATGTCTACCCACCACGGATTGATGTTGATATCGACAGATGCCGGGCTCACGGCAGTGAAGTTTATGGGGTTGCCTGTCCAGTCAGCGGCCGGAGAGTAGCTCCAGCTGTTGATACCGGTGCGCACCGCCGTCACACCCTGCATGACGAAGGCGAACAGAGCAGTATCGTATGCCCAGATTTTAAATTCAGGAATATTCTCTGTGGTTGTGATTCCTTCCGCTCTGCTTGTCTGAGAGAAAGAATTAGTCTCTACCTCAAAAGAAATGTGCCTGTCGTCATCTATCCGGGCAGGTTCGTTTGAATGTGTGCAGGCGACGGTCGCACAGAGTACGACCGTCGCCTGCACGTTTACGTATATTCTTGTAGTTCTTTTCATCAGTTGCCGGTATTCAACTCAATGAAATCAGGGTATTCATCTACCGTGACATCAAATTCAATCTTGCTTGTGGCAGCAGGCACATCTATATTGAGAGTGTAGCGATAGGCTTTTCCGAGTTGCCATTCAGTGGCAGAAGTCAGGTTGGTGCTGAGCGGGAAGTATAGATAACCGGCTCCGTCAACATCGGCATTCTGAGGCCATACCTTGACACCGGAGGTGCGGTCGTATATCTCGCACAGCACGCGTGCGTATGCTCCCTGATAGTCGGTGCCGTCTACGTTTGATTGTGGCAGAGTCTGCGGTATAGAGAAAATGTAGCCCGTCGAGTTGAGTTCCTTGGGGTCATCGGTAGAGAGCATTTGCTCACCACTGAAAATATTTTTATTGGCAATGGATGTCTGGCTATGCCATAGGCCGACAATATCATTACCGATGGTGGTGGAACCCTGCGGGAAGTCGAACGAACCTGCCGTGTACGTGCCCAGAAGGTCGAGAGCCTTGACCTTGACGGAAAGTTGCTGTCCACCCGCCTTGGCAACACGCGGACGCATGAGGAAGCGAACCTGCGAAAGAGCATGGCGGAAATTGATTTTTACGGGAGATGTATTTCCATCACCGCGAGTCTCACCTTTGTTTACCGCATATAGAAGGTCGGTCTTACCACCGTTGATGAATCCGGGAATATCCGGATTAGTCTCGTCAGATTGGGTCTCGGTCACGATGGCGGGGCTGTAGCTGTAGAAGTTGAGCGCCGCGTCAGATGGCCAGTACATTGACGGACTGTAATTCCATCCTTCGGATGTACGGTTTACGGTGACGTCTCTCATGTAGAGTTGGCCGTCGGCGAAAGCCCATACTTTGAAGTCCTTCAGGTCTTCTGTCGTTGTCACCTGTCGGCCGCTCAATGGGGCGGAGGCATTGAATGTTATGAGGTTGCGGGTGGGATTGTCGATTGGATCGTGATCGGAGCATGACGCAAGGGGGAGAACTGCGGCTGTGGCGATTATGAGGGGCGTGGTTATTTTCATAATTTCTTAATTTTGAAGTTTGAAATCTATGCGAGAATGGATCTTATTTAAGATACAAATATAAAGCCAATAAAGTTCGTTGACCTACTGCATTGAGTTTGCTCAGAGTTCTATCTCAACAAATTCCCAGTCGTCGATGCCGATGTCAAGACCGCCGCCGTCTCCTTGGTCAGGTTTTATATACGGAAGTTCGGGACCCTTCACTCTGATCACGAGATTCATCGAGTCGGGTGCCTCCTTGATTTGGTCGGTGACATCATATTGATACATCTTTTTCGCCCCGTCTGCCAGCCACATGTAAACTGCCAGCCGGCATTTCTGTGAGCGTGGCGACATCCCGAAACTCGTCACGGTGGATATGATTGTGGAGGAGTCCATCGGCGACATGAATCCACCCATGCAGACTGCGTCGCCCGCAGGCTGCTGCAATTCCGGACTGTAGGAAGCGGATAGATCGGAGATTACTGCGTAATAGCGTAGCGCGGACTGAAGGTTTACGATGTCGGTCATTTCTATATGATAGTCGCGTGTGATGACTCTCGGATGAAATGTTACGCTGTCTCTGTCAGAGGTGGAGAGAATATTTATATCCCGCAGCGTGTCGCTCCACATCCTGTCAGGCTGACGGTAGAGTCGTTGAGGCGGGAATGGAAGCTGGTCGGCGGGCAGATTGCCGGTGTCGACGGGAGGCGTGTGGAAAATGAAGCCTGAGATAGCGTCGATACCGGAAAATCTTACTATTTCGGTGTCATTGTTGAATGTCACGGCGATATATTCTCCGCCGGGCATCCTGACCATACCTCCTTCGGGACGGAAATCACTCCTCCAGTAACTCCCCGGATCGTGTCCGACAGGATAGAAGATATTTGCCATCCCGTTAGGTAGGGTGTAGGGAGTTTTCACCCAGTCGTAACTGACCGTAATGAGTGGATTCAAGATTGCCGGTTCGTCTATGAGCAGGTCTTTATGATCGCATCCGGACAATATGCCCATCAATGCCGGAATCATAAGTCTCAATCCCCGGAATATCGATGTGTGTGAGTGATGAAGCATTATTTGTCAGGATGTGTTGGATAGTTTACTATTAGTAAGTCTTATAAACTGATTTCCAAGACTTACTTAAGTAAGCTCTAAAAATAAAACGATGAATGTTATGAAAAATTCTTGAACAAAAAAACTTGTTCTTTTTGGGTGCTTTGAGCCTTTCGTTCAGTCGCATAGGGAGGCTATGCTCCTTCACTCAAATCTCAAATCATCTCAAAAATAACTTCGTTTTATTTATTCATTTATTTTTCTCACTTACTTACCATTTAAAACAGTTCTTTTAAGTCAATAGTTCGGTAAAATTTGAGGTTGTACAGTAGGGTCTAAGCCGCTAACAGAGTCAACTTTTTCAAATAATAAGTAAGTTCTAAAAATAAAACGATATATGCGAAGAAAAATTCTTGAACAGTAAAACTCGTTCTTTTTGGATGCTTTGGGCCTTTCGTTCAGGCGCATAGCTCGCTATGCTTCTTCACTCAAGCCCCAAATCATCTCAAAAATAACTTCCTTTTATCTGTTCATTTATTTTTCGCACTTACTTAAAAATTACGTGAATAGTTTTCAGCAATAGACCGTTGAAAAAATATTCATAGGCTAAGCGGCATCGGGTGTGGGGCCGGAGAGTTCTTTGACAAGTTTAGCATATTCGATGATGTTTGTTTTGAAAGTTTTGTTTAACTTTGCAGCGCAACAAAAGAAAGAAGATGAGAATAGAAAAACTGATAATCGTGATAACCGCGCTTGCGGGGATGCTGCTGAGCGGATGCTCGGACAAGAAGGAAAATTTCACCGTGAGGTGTCGGCTCGCCGGACTTGGCAGTCAGGGCGTGGAGATGGTCTACACGGATGCGCGCGGAGTGTTGAAGCGCGTGACGGGTCACCCCGACGCCAAGGAGATTGTGGAATTCACGGGGGTGTCGGCCGAGCCGACGCTCGCCGAACTCTACCTGTCGGGGCGCGGCGAGGAAGTGGCGGCCTTTCCGGTGAAGAACGGAGAGAAAATCGAGGCGCGCATGACATTGGGTCAGCCCGCGTCGCTCGAACTGAAGGGGTGGAAGACGGCGCAGCGCTACGTGGCGATGGCCGCCGAGGCCGACAGCGTGTCGGCGGGAGCGGCACGCAACAGAGTGGTGGCGCGTCTGGTGGAAGAGCACCCCGGCGAGCTTGCGGCGGCGTTTCTGCTGATGACGCGGTTTGATGCCGCAGGGCATGAGCTCGAGGCCGACTCACTTGTGAGACTTCTGACGCCGGAAGCGCGTCCGCAGGGCATGTTCCGCCAATGGGCGATGCTGCTCGGGGCGCAGCTGACCACCGGCGCGCGCGCCGAGATGCGCGGCATTACGATGCCCGTGAGCGCCGACTCGATGAAGCGCGCGCAGCTCACGCCGGGATTGCAGAGCTACGGACTGCTTGTGGTGACCGACAGACCAAAGGACGCGCGTGTGCGCGGGGAGTTGCGGAGCCTTCGCGACTCATTTCCGAAATCGCGACTCGTGATACTTGAAGCAGGCGTGCAAGCCGATTCGGCCGTGTGGCGCACCGACATCAAGCGCGACACGGCCACATGGCTTCAGGGCTGGGCGCCGGGAGGCGTCAGCTCGGCGGCATTGCGCAGACTTCAGGTGCCTCGCGTGCCCTACTGCCTGGTGACCGACTCGACCGGAGCCATCCTCTATCGCGGCGAAAGCGTGGAGGAGGGTGCCGAGATGGTCAGGGAGAAGTTGGGTCAGGCGAAGTAGCGCGCCTCGGGCGCCGCGATGTAGAGGCCCGCAACAGAGGCGTCGGGGTGCATCGCTCCGTTTTCGGTGAGAGTGATGCCGATGGTGTCGGGGCGGAGCACTTCGGCCAGACGGAGATTGAGCCGCTGGTCGGGGAGAGAGGGATAGCCTACGGCGGGGCGGATGCCACGGAAGCGTCCGGCGAAGAGGTCGGCCACGGAGAGAGCCTCGTCGGGCGCGTAGCCCCAGAGCGAAGTGCGCACCCGGGCGTGAAGCCATTCGGACGCGGCTTCGGCAAGACGATGGGCAAGCGTGCTGACGAGAAGCGACGTGTAAGGGTCGGCATCGTCGGGCGCGGAGGTGTGGACCGCTACGGCGAAAGCACCCATGTAGTCGGGCTCGGGGCCGCAGTAAATCCAATCGGCCAGCGAGGGGCATGAGTCGGAACCTCCGCGGAGACGGCGCGGCATAAGGAGCTCGGCGCCGAAGAAGCTGACGGTGTCGGAGTCGCGGCAGACGCGCGCCTCGCCGAGCAGAGTTTTGCACCGGATGTCGAACCAGTCGGGCCGCGAGTCGAGGAGAGCGCGGGCATCGTCGAGCAGCGAGGCGCGTTCGGCGTCGGGCGACCCCGCCATGCGCCAGGCATGCAGAAACATTTTCCAGTTGATGAACGGCACCACGTCGGCGACGGCGGGGGAAAGCTCCGTCACACCCATCGCGCGCGGGCGCGGAGCAGGCGCGGCGGCATAGGGCGCGTGGCGGCGGCGCGCCTCGTCGGGAGAGTAGGGAGGAAGGGTAGAAGCGAGGTAATCGCCGCGCAGACGCTCCTGCGAGGCACGCAGAGAGGAAAGAAACTCCTCGCGCGAGGCGGGGTCGAGAAGGCGGGCGGCGAGCACCGGATTCTGAGCCGCATCGGCGGCATGGATTACGGGAGCCGTCGTGGCCGGGGCAATCTTGAGCGCGGTGTGGAGAGCGGAAGTGGTGGCGCCCCCGACCATGACAGGCGTGTCGATGCCCGCTTCGGCGAGAGCGGCGACAGTGCGCACCATCTCGTCGAGCGACGGAGTGATGAGACCGGAGAGACAGATGATGTCGGGGCGGGAGGCACGCGCCGCTTCGACGATAGCCTCCGGGGGCACCATCACGCCCAGGTCGGTGACCTCGTAGTTGTTGCAACCCATGACTATGGCGACGATGTTTTTGCCGATGTCGTGGACGTCGCCCTTGACAGTGGCGATGAGGATGCGACCGGCAGCCGTAGACGAGGCGGCAGCGCGCGAGGCTTCGAGAGCCGGACGGAGGATTTCGACCGCGCGCTTCATGGTGCGGGCCGCCTTGACCACCTGCGGCAGAAACATGCGACCCTCGGCGAAGAGCGACCCGACACGGTTCATGCCCTCCATGAGCGGGCCGGAAATGATGTCGACCGCCGGGAGGCCGCTTTCGAGCAGGGCGGAGATGTCAGCGTCCAGCGAATCGTCGATACCGCTGACCATAGCCTCGGCGAGACGCTGCGCTGGGGTAGCGGCCACGGCCTCGGAAGCCTTGGCCGACGGCGCGGTCGGCGCCCCCTTGGCATCGGGGTGGGCGGCGGCGTAGGCCGTGAGACGCTCGGCGGCATCGGGGCGGCGGCAGAGCAGGAGGTCGTCGATGAGAGAGCGCAAATCGGAATGGATTTCGTCGTAGCTCACCAGCGACGCGGGGTCGATGATGGCCATGTCCATTCCGGCGCGTCGGGCGTGGTGGAGAAACGCGCTGTGCATGGCGCGGCGCAGGGAGTTGTGGCCGCGGAACGCAAACGAGAGGTTGCTGACCCCGCCGCTCACCTTGGCGTGGGGGAGATTGGTTTTAATCCACTCTGTGGCGCGGATGAAATCGAGCGCGTAACGGTCGTGGGCCTCGATGCCCGTGGCCACGGCAAGGATGTTGGGGTCGAAAATGATGTCTTCGGGAGGGAAACCGGCCTGCTCGGTGAGGAGACGGTAGGCGCGGGCGCACACCTCGACCTTCCGCTCGAAAGTGTCGGCCTGCCCCTTTTCGTCGAAGGCCATGACGACGACCGCCGCGCCACGGCGGCGAATCATGCGGGCATCTTCGAGGAAGCGCGTCTCACCCTCCTTGAGCGAGATGGAATTGACCACAGGTTTGCCCTGCACATGGCCGAGCGCCTCGAAGATTGTTTCGCGGTCGGAGGAGTCAATCATCACCGGCACGCGGGCAATGGCCGGTTCGGCGGCGAGGAGGTCGAGGAAGCGCGCCATTTCGCGTCGGGAGTCGAGGAGACCGTCGTCCATGTTGATGTCGATGATGTCGGCACCCTGCTCCACCTGCCGGCGGGCGATAGCGAGAGCCTCGCCGAGCGCGCCCTCCTTGATGAGGCGGAGGAACTTGCGGGAGCCGGCCACGTTGCAGCGCTCGCCGACGACGGTGAAATCCTTAGAATCGACGTCGAGCATCTCGAGGCCTGAAAGACGCAGGCGCGGCTCGGCGGAGGGCCAGACGCGGGGCGGGAACGGAGCCACGGCCCGGCGGATTTCGGCAATGTGGGCGGGAGTGGTGCCGCAGCAGCCCCCGACGATGTTGACAAGCCCCTCGGCGGCAAACTCACCTATGAGCGAAGCCATGCGCGCGGGCGTGTCGGCGTAGCGACCCATGGCATCGGGGAGACCGGCGTTGGGGTGGACGCTGACGGGCCATGGAGCAATGCGCGAGAGCAGCCGCAGCGGCCCGGCCATTTCGGTGGCACCGAACGAGCAGTTGAGGCCGATGGTGGCGATGGGGTAATGGGAGACGGACGCGAGGAAAGCCTCGATGGTCTGGCCGGAGAACGTGCGTGCGCCCCCGCCGGCGAGAGTGAGCGACACCATGACGGGGAGCCCGAACGACGCCGCGGCATCGAGTCCGGCCTTGAGGTTGAGGGTGTCGAACACGGTCTCGAAGAGGAGCAGGTCGACACCCCCCTCGGCGAGGGCGGCAATCTGGACGGCGTAGGAATCGCGCAGTTGGGCATAGCTGACGGCGCGCGCACCGGGGTCGTCGACGTCAGGGCTCATGGAAGCGGTCTTGTCGGTGGGGCCAATCGAGCCGGCCACCCAGACCTTGCGCGGGGCAGCGTCGGCCGCCTCGCGGGCAATGCGGGCAGCGGCGAGATTGATTTCGGCCGCCGCGTCTTCGAGGCCGTAGGCGCTGAGCGAAATGGCATTGGCGTTGAAAGTGTCGGTAGAAATGATGTCGGCGCCGGCGTCGATGTATTGGCGGGCTATCCGGGCTATGACCTTAGGCTCGGTGAGCGCGAGGACATCGTTGCAGCCGAGCAACGGCTTGGGCCACGCCGCGAAACGCGCTCCGCGGAAATGGCTTTCGGCGAGGCGCGCCTGTTGAATCATGGTGCCTGTGGCACCGTCGAGCAGAAGAATGCGCGAGCGCAGGGCTTCGAGAAATGACATTAAGCTAAGTAAGTCTTGAAAATTAGTTTATATCAAATCAGAATTTGCTGTGACGCATTTCCGACTTGCTCCTCAGTTATAGAGCTACGGCTATACGCCTTCGTCGTAAGTCGAAACTACATTCACATCAAATCTCAGCTTTGATATAAACTAATTTGCAAGACTTACTTATGTATAGTAATGAGAACGGTTATTTGGAGGGGAGCACCTCGAATGACGGTTAGTTGGAGGGGAGCACCTCGTTGGCAATGAATTGCGAGAGTTCGACGGCGTTGAGGGCAGCGCGTCGGGGCGAGGGGTGATAGTCGGCGCCGTAGCCGAGTTCGCCCGTCTCTTCAGACATATCGAAGCGCATCACTCCGGGGCGGGAGGCAGCGAGCGAGTCGAGAGTGTGACGCACATCGTCGAGGGCTTTGCCGTGGAGCATAGAACCGGTGAGGAGCACGAATTTCGCGTCGGGGTAGACGCTGCGCAGATGAGAGAGAAACTCGCCGTAGCGTTCGCCGAAGAGAGCGATGTCGTAATTGCCGAGCGACGTGTCGTTGGTGCCGAGATTGATGCACACCACGTCGGGCTGCCAAGTGGAGAAGTCCCACTTGACGTCGGGGCAATAGATGAGCGTGTTGTCATACTCGGATGGAATGGTGCCGTCGGGCGACCCCTCGCGCGGGCCGTTGTAGTTGCGATAGATGCCGCTGCCCGAGCGCGCCACGACGTAGTAGTCGGCATCGAGCAGTCGGGCGGTCTGGTGGGCGTAGCTCAGACAATGGTTTTCGGTGTCGTAGCTGAAATGAATTTCGGGACCTTCGGCATCGGTGCCGTAGCCGCAGGTGATGGAATTGCCGATGAATTCGATTTTCGGGCCTTGGGGCACCGCGGGTTCGTGGAGTTTGGCGCCGGGGCTGAGCGTGAAGCCACGCCAGCGGGGCGACTTCTCGTAGCCTTCGATGCAGTAGGTGACGCGGAGGTTGTGGAGGCCTTCGCCGAGGTCGCGTCCGAGGGTCATCACCGAGTCGGTGGGGTCGAAGCACACCTTCTGCGGGGCGAGCGAGTCGATTTCGACCACGAAGTAGCCGCTTCCGGGCGAGACGTGCATGGCCACGGAGTCGGCCTCGAACGAAAGCATGGCCGTAGTGCCCGGGAAGGAGAATGCGGGCTCGGCGGGGTTGGTGCGGTCGAGGCGTCCCATGTAGTGGATGTAGGGAGAGTCGGCGCCGACCTCGACCGGCGAATTGTCGCGGCAAGAGGTGGCTGAAGCGAGGAGAGAGGCCGTCAAGGCGAGCGAATAGATGAGTTTCATCCGAAAGGTAAGGGGAAATATGAAGTTGTTTAAACTTTTTTACGGTGAAATAGAAATATGGGTTGTATTTCGCAAAGGTAGTGAAATTTTTCGATAGTTGGGGCGGCGCGAGGGGGTGCGGGCGAAAAAAATGATGTTTTTGATGCGCGTTTCGTCATAATCGCACTATCGAGGGCCTCCGGCGGCAGTAATTTTGCAGTGTAAACCTCAAACACGAAACAGCAATGAACGAAGAAAATCTCAACCTCGCCGAAGCGGCGCAGAAGTCGCCCGAAAACGTGGCCACCACGCCCGACCAGTCGCCCGAACCGACTCCACCTGAAGCAGAGCCTGCGGGAGAACCGGAGTCGACCCCCGAAACAGAAGAGAAGGCGCCCGCGCCCGACCCCTTGGGTCTGCCACCCCTCGGCCTGTGGGAAATGCTCGAAATAGAACGCACGGAAAATGCCGAAGAGGCCGACGACGAAGCCTCGCGCGTGCTCTCGGGACTGCGCCCGTCTGTGTGGGACGCCCGCTGCGACTAAAACAAGAACAGGTAACATAATTCAATAAATAACAAATACTTAATTTTTAAAACTATTACAACTATGTCAGCACCTTTAACCTTTCCCGTATCGAAGAGCCTTTCGCCCGAACTGCTCCACAACAACATCGACAGCCGCGTGGTGAAAATCCGCCCCGCCGCCACCCCTCTCGACCAGATTTCACGCTTCGCCGGCGCACGCAAGTGTAGCTCGATGCAGGTAGAATTCTACTCGGCCCGCATGAAAGACCCCTCGTCGGAAGTGACCGAAGCCGTGGCCGAACAGAAACGCATCCAGCAGGGCAACGTGGTGAACATCAAGGTGAAAACCTCGTCGATATTCTCGCCCTCGGAAACCATCGTCATCCCCGCAGCCACGGCAGGAGGCAAGGCCGTGGTGGGCTACATCAACGAAATCGAGGGGACCACGCTCAAACTTATCCCCGTGGGCACCTATCCCTACGACCTTCCCGCCATAGCCGTGGGCGCAAAAGTGGTGAGAATGGGGCGCGCTGCCGGCGAGCTCGACGTGCAGACCTCGATACACACCACCTTGCCCAACAAGGACTTCAACCTCTGTCAAATCTTCAAGACCCAGATAGAAGAAAGCTTCTACCACCGTCTTGCCGACAAAGAAGTGGGCTGGACGTTCAACGACCAGGAAGAGATGGCCATCATGGACATGCGCCTCGGCATCGAGCGCTCCTACCTCTTCGGCATCCGCCAGCGTCTGCGTCGACCCGACGGCGAGGAAGTGCTCCTTGCGGGCGGCATCTGGAATCAGGCCAAGGGAGAATTCGGCTACAGTGCGATGACCGGCGAGACCCTCAACGCCATGATGCGCAAGGCGTTCACCAACGCCGGCGGCTCGAAGCGCAAGGTGCTCCTCGCAGGCTCGGGACTCATCGAAAAGCTGAGCAACCTCGAGCATCAGCGCGTGGTGCTCAGCTCGGAGACCACCACCCACTGGGGGATAGATTTCCAGACGATAGTGTCGAAATTCGGCACCCTCTACGTGGTGCTTTCGGAGGTGTTCGACATGTGCGGAATGCCGGACGCCGGCATGGTGATAGACCCCGAATACCTGACGAAGTATGTCCACGTGCCCCTCTCGGCCGAACGCATCTCTTTCCGCAAGCAGGGCGTGAGAAACACCGAGGCCGTGGTGCTCACCGAAGCCTCGTGTCTGGTGCTTCGCTATCCCGACGCCCACATGCGCATCGTGCCCGAGGCGTGACGCCTAAGGTGTAGGTAAGTATGTGTTAAATAATTTCGAACACATGCTTAAAGAGAGGCTTTGCCCCCGCTCCGGCGGAAGGGCAAAGTCTCTTTTTTACAATGTTATTGCAATTCGTCTACAATTTGGTGACAGATTTTGCAGACTGCGTAAAAATCACTAAATTTGCAACAAACAAAAGCGACGCTCGTAAAAAAGAGCGCTTAAAACCAGTCGAATCTGACGAAGAAAAACCGCTTGCACCGTGAACACTACCAATCCAAACATACTGATTGTCGAAAAAGACGCAACGATAGCCTCTCTGCTGAAAGAGAATCTGCGTAGCGAGGGATATGACGTGGAGGTGGTGGCCGATGCCGAAGCCGCGCTGCGCCTCAACCTTGACACGTATCAACTCGTCATCACAGAGATAGAACTGCCTGGCAAGCACAGCGGCTTCGACTTTCTCAACATCGTGAAGGAAGACCCGATGACGGCCCACATCCCGGTGATGATTTGCTCGCAGCTCGACAGCGAAACCGACATTATCGAGGGCCTCAACGCCGGGGCCGACGACTACGTGGTGAAACCCTTCTCGCTGCGCGAGATGATAGCCCGCATCCGCTCGATACTCCGCCGCCACCGCAACATGCGTCCGGCGATGAACTCACGCGTCATAGAATATCGCACCCTCATCCTCAACGTCGACTCGCACGGTCTCCTCATCGACGGCGAAACCGTGTCGCTCTCGCCGACGGAATTTTCAATACTCAAGCTGTTGCTGCGCTCGCGCAACCGCCTCTTCAAGCGCGAGGAAATATTTGCCGAGGCATGGCCGGGCGAAGAGCTCACCAACCCCCGCCTGGTGGACGTGAACATCTCGCGTCTGCGCAAGAAACTTTCGGGCTACAGCAAGAACCTCGTCAACCGCTCGGGCCTCGGATATGGCTTCGTAGATGAGCAGTAAGCCCCGACGTCAGCAATCGCCCCTCCCGGCAGCCACGACGCCCTTCATACTTGAGGCGGGCTGCGACGAAGCGGGGCGCGGCTGTCTGGCCGGTCCGGTGTTTGCCGCGGCCGTCATTCTTCCCGACGGGTGGACCCACCCCCTCCTTAACGATTCGAAAAAGCTGACCGAACAGCAGCGCGACATGCTGCGCCCCATCATCGAGGCTGAGGCGGTCAGTTGGGCCGTGGCCTCGGTGTCGGCCCGCGAGATAGACGAAATCAACATTCTGCGTGCTTCAATTCTGGCCATGCACCGCGCGCTCGACATGCTCGACGTGGTGCCGGGCGGAGTGGTGGTTGACGGCAACCGCTTCACGCAGTGGCGCGACGTGCCGTTTCAGACCATAGTGAAAGGCGACTCCACGCTGGGCAATATCGCGGCGGCTTCGATACTTGCCAAGACCCACCGCGACGAATATATGATGAATCTGGCCAAGGAATTTCCGCAGTATGGCTGGGACGTCAACAAGGCGTATCCTACGGAGGCTCACCGTCAGGCGATAGCCGAGCATGGCCCTTCGCCGCATCATCGGATGACGTTTAAGGGAGTGAGGAGTGAGAATGGGGAATGTTGAATGGGGAATTTGGAATTGGATGAGAATGGGGCGCGGGGTGTAATTTTGCAAACAGGAAACGCGGTTGGCGGCGCCTTTGGGCGCGCTTTCGGGCGCTTTTGGGCTCGGGAGACGCAACGGCTTCGCTAAAGCTCGCCGCACCACCAAAAAGGCTACGCACCCAAGAGGACGGGTGAGGGAGGCGGCATCAGAGAATCAGAGCTATCAGAGCCATCAGAGGAATCGGGGCCGAGGGCGGGAACGGCACGCGGAGACGCAACCATCCGAAGACAAACGCTGCTGCCGCGGAGGGGGAGCGCCTTTGAGGCGCGGCAGCGGGGACTGGGCGCGGCAGAGACGCCGCGGGCGGGGACGCGGAGACGGGGCGCAGCAGAGACGCGGGGGTGGGGACCCGGAAACCGAGGCGCGCCGGAGACGCCGCGGGCGTGCTGAAGCCCGCCCCACCACCAAAAATTAAAACCGTAGAGGCGGAGGGGGCGCACACTCTTTGAGGCGCGGGGAGGATGATTTTTCGGTGATTTCTGTGGAAGTCTCACGAAAAATTATTAACTTTGCGGTCAAATCGGTTTTCAAAGATGAATATATCATATAATTGGCTCAAAAGATACATCAACATAGAGCTGACTGCCGAACGTCTCGCAGAGGCCCTCACGTCGATAGGCCTTGAGACAGGGTCGGTAGAAGAGGTGGAGAGCATCCGCGGCGGCCTGAAAGGCATCGTCATCGGTAAGGTACTCACATGCGTCGAGCACCCCGACTCCGACCACCTTCACATCACGACCGTAGACCTCGGTCAGGAAGAAGCAGTGCAGATAGTGTGTGGCGCGCCCAATGTGGCGGCCGGTCAGACGGTAGTCGTGGCCACCGTAGGCACCACTCTCTATGACGGCGACAAGGAATTTAAAATCAAGAAGTCGAAAATCCGCGGCGTGGAAAGCTTCGGCATGATTTGCGCCGAAGACGAAATAGGCATCGGCACGTCGCACGACGGCATCATAGTGCTTGAAGATGGCGCCGCCGCCCCCGGCACTCCCGCCGCCGAATACTACGGGCTGACGTCGGACTACGTGCTCGAGGTAGACCTCACCCCCAACCGCATCGACGCCGCTTCGCACTACGGAGTGGCCCGCGACCTCAACGCCTGGATGCTCCGCCACGACGAACCGGGAGCCGGCACGCTCCATCGTCCCGGCACGGAAGCCTTCGCGCTTGACGAAGCCGAGGGAGGCATAGCCGTGGAAGTGGAAAACCCCGAGGCTTGCACCCGCTACACCGGCGTCACCATCAAGGGGGTCACCGTCAAGGAATCGCCCAAATGGCTCCGCGACCTGCTCAACGCCGTGGGTCTGCGCCCCATTAATAATATTGTAGACATCACCAACTTCCTGCTCATGGGGCTCGGCCAGCCGCTCCACTGTTTTGACGTCGCGAAGATAGCGGGCGGCAAGATTGTGGTGAAGAACGCCCGCGAGGGAGAGAAGTTCGTGACCCTCGACGGCGTGGAACATACCCTCGACTCGCGCGACCTGATGATATGCAACGTCGCCGAGCCTATGTGTATAGCCGGCGTGTTCGGCGGTCTCGACTCGGGCGTCACCGAGCAGACCACCGACATCTTCCTCGAAAGCGCATGCTTCAACCCCACCTCGGTGAGAAAGACCGCGCGCCGTCACGGCCTGTCGACCGACTCCTCGTTCCGCTTCGAGCGCGGCGTCGACCCCAACGGCTGTCTCTACGTGCTCAAGCTTGCCGCACTTTTGGTGAAAGAACTCGCCGGCGGCACCATCACCGGCCCCGTGGCAGATATCTACCCCAAAGTGGTCGAGCCGGTGGAAGTGACCCTCGACTTTGACTACACCGACCGCCTCATCGGCAAGAAAATCGGTGCAGACACCACGGTAGACATCCTGCGCAGCCTCGAAATGGAAATCACCGAAGTGAGCGAGAAAGCCGTGAAGATGCGCGTGCCCACCTATCGCGTCGACGTCACCCGTCCGTGCGACGTGGTGGAAGACCTGCTCCGCATCTACGGCTACAACAACGTGGAAATCTCGGAGACCCTCCATTCGGCCCTCACCACAAAGAGCCATGCCGACGAAGACAACCGCCTGCGCTCGCTCATCTCGGAGCAGCTTTGCGGCGAAGGCTTCAACGAAATCCTCAACAACTCGCTCACGGCCGAGGCCTACTACACCGACTTCGCCCCCTATCCGGCCGAAAACTGCGTGCGCCTGCTCAACCCCCTGAGCAACGACCTCAACGTGATGCGCCAGACCCTCCTCTTCGGCGGTCTTGAAAGCCTTGCCCACAACATCAACCGCAAGGAAGCCGACCTGATGATGTATGAGTTTGGCAACGTCTACACCTTCCGTCCCGACGTGGCCTCGACACAGGAAGCCATCCTCGCCCCCTACTCGCAGGCATCGCACCTGGCCATCTGGATGACGGGCCGTCTGCGCCCCGCATCGTGGGTGCGCCCCGAGGCACAGGCCACGGTCTACGACCTTCGCGCCGTGGTGGCCAACATCTTCGCCCGTCTCGGCCTCAATCCGTCGGAAATCAAGCTGGCGCCTTCAGATTCGGCGCTCTATTCGGCCGGTCTCGACATCACCACCCGTTCGGGCAAACCTCTCGGCACGCTCGGCATCCTCAGCCGCAAGGTGGCCGCCAAGGCCGACGTCAAGCAGGAGGTCTACTATGCCGAACTCTGCTGGGACGCCCTCGTAGACATGGCCATCAAGCGCAACGTGACCTTAGCCCCGCTGCCCAAGACGCAGGGCGTGAAGCGCGACCTGGCGCTGCTGCTCGACGCGGCCGTCTCGTTCGGCCAGGTGGAAGCCGTGGTGCGCGAAAGCGAGCGCAAGCTGCTGCGCGACGTGACCCTCTTCGACGTCTACGAAGGCTCCAACCTCCCCGCCGGCAAGAAGAGCTATGCCATCTCAGTCACCCTGCAAGACGACGAGAAGACCCTCCAGGACAAGCAGATTGACGCCGTGATGCAGAAAATCATCGCCAACCTTACAAAGAAACTTCAGGCAGAGCTCCGATAAGCACTGATTGAAAATCACACACACCTTCTGACAATACTATTAACACCTACCCATGGGAAGAGCATTTGAATATCGTAAAGCCCGCAAACTGAAACGTTGGGGCAACATGTCGCGCACATTCACGCGCATCGGTAAAGAAATCACCATCGCCGCAAAAGCCGGCGGTCCCGACCCTGACACCAATCCCCGTCTGCGCGCCCTCATGCAGAACGCCAAGGCAGCCAACATGCCCAAGGACACCGTAGAGCGCGCCATCAAGAAAGCCACCGACAAGGATGCCGGCGACTACAAGGAAATCTCTTACGAAGGCTACGGCCCCTTCGGTATCGCCATCTTCGTAGAGGCTGCTACCGACAACAACACCCGCACCGTGGCCAACGTGCGCTCATACTTCACCAAGCACGGCGGCACACTCGGCACCCAGGGCTCGCTGTCGTTCCTCTTCGACCACAAGTGTGTCTTCAAAATCAAACCCAAAGAGGGTGTGAGCCTCGAAGACCTTGAGCTCGAACTCATCGACTACGGCGTAGACGAACTCGAAGACATCGTCGACGACGAAACAGGCGAAGAGCAGGTGGTGCTCTACGGTGCTTTCGAATCAAACTCGGATATCCAGAAGTATCTCGAAGAAAACGGTTTCGAAATCATCTCGTCGGAATTCGAGCGCATCCCCAACGACCTCAAGGAAGTGACCGCCGAGCAGCGCGTCACCCTCGACAAACTTCTCGAAAAGCTCGAAGAAGATGAGGACGTGCAGAACGTGTTCCACAACATGAAGGAAGAGGAGGAATAATCCGCTTCTCCCCACGCTCCGATAAGACAAAATATTTCGGCGGCAGACTTTCATCGTGAGAGTCTGCCGCCTGTTTTTTGGCAATGACGGGTAGGGCGGGTGAAGTTAATGGGACGCGGGGGCTTGGAGAGCCTTTGCGGCAGCGAGTACCTCGCGGTTGACGCGGCGGCGCTCCGAATCGAAAAACCATCCCCATTTGTTGAAATAGCGCATCATGTTGACGGTGTGGACGAGGGTCATGCGCAGGCTTTTGTAGCTTGCAGCGCGGTGGGCGTGGACAATCCTCGCCCCGGGCCAGTAGAGGGTGAGATATTCGCGGTTGATGCGGCGCGTCAGGTCGATGTCTTCGGGATACATGAAGAAACGTTCGTCGAACAGCCCCACGCTGCGCAGCGCCGAAGTGCGCAGAAACATGAAACTCCCCTGATGATAGGGCACGTCGAGCTCGCGCGAATGGTCGCGGAAGGCGAGCAGGTAGCGGCGGTCGCGCGCGCGTGTCAGCGCCTTGGGCAGGAAGCGGCGCACGAAGAGGTCGAAGGGCGTGGGGAGGAGTCTGACCACCTCCTGCTCGCGGCCGTCGGGGTAGAACGTGCGCGGTATGAGTTGCCCTATGCCGCCGCGGCGGTCCATCTCGGCCACGATGAGGCGGATGGTGTCAGGCTCAAACCATACGTCGCTGTTTATCACCAGATGATAGGCCGTGTCGACATCGGCCAGCGAGCGGCGCAATTCTATGTTGTGGGCGGCGCCGTAGCCGGGATTGTCGGGCCGATGGGTGTAGGAGGCTCCGAGTTCGGCTACTACGGCACGCAGCGAGTCGTCGGGCGAATTGTCTACGACGGCCACGCGCGTGACTCCGGCGGCATTGAGCGCGCCGATGCAGCGGCGCAGTTCGGCCGGGTCGGTGCGGAAGGTCACTATGGAGGCTCGGATGCGGTTCATCTTAAGTCAGGGGCTTTTCTCCGCTAAATTACGAAAATTTTTTCATCGCGCCGCAATGATGGGTTGAAAATGTTTTGCTCGTGGGCGCCGCAGTGTGAAAAAGCATAAAAAAACGATTGACATTTTGCATATTGCCGAATTATTTTATAATTTTGCACTTCAGTAAGCAGCTATGTGCAGTTTTCTGCCGCAGATGCTTGCGAGAGCCGACGAGCCTGCCGGAGTTGCGGCGTCAACACCCCCTCCGGTCTTACCTCTAACCGCTATTACATGAAAGTCAAAATCCATCGCGAAGGCACCAACATACTTCTTGTATTGCTGCTGATACTGACTGTGGTCAACGTATCGGCCTGGATGTTCATACGCCCGGTGGCCATACCGTGGACTTTCTCAGCCGTTTCGGCCATCACCTATCTTTTTGTGGTCAACTTCTTCCGTTCGCCCCGCCGCACGTTTCACGGCGACCGCGAGAATGTGGTCGTTTCGTCGGTCGACGGCACGGTCGTGGCCCTCGAAGAGGTGTTTGAGCCCGAAGTGCTCAAGCGCAAGGTGAGGATGCTCTCGGTGTTTATGTCGGTGGTCAATGTCCACGCCAACTGGTTTCCCATCGACGGCGAAGTGCTCATGGTGCGCCATCACCGCGGTCGTTTCCTCAGCGCATGGCTCCCCAAAGCTTCCACCGAAAACGAACGCTCATCAATTCTGATACGCGCCACCAACGGGCAGGAAATCCTTGTCCGTCAGATTGCCGGCGCTGTCGCCCGCCGCATCGTCACCTATGCCGAGCCCGGTGAGGAGGCCGATATCGCCGACCATCTCGGCTTTATCAAATTCGGCTCGAGAGTCGACCTTTACCTCCCCCTCGACTGCGAGGTGTTCGTGAAAATCGGCGATAAGACTGTTGGCGGTGTAAGCGTCGTAGGACGCCTGCGCTCAAAACAATAAGTTTGCTTCTATCTCTCCTCTCCCCCTCAACGGTCGCGCCCGCAAGCCTCCCGCGCAGCCTTGCGTGTAGTGTGTGTCTGCCCGCGGCCCTACTCCATCATTCTATGAAATCGTGTAAAGTTTATCTCCCCAACACCATAACCTGCCTCAACCTGATTTCAGGCGCAGTGGCCGTCTGGCTTTCGTTTCAGACGTTCCCGACTGCCGCAGGTCTCACGCCGAGGCAATGGGCGTTTATAGCAATAGGCGCGGCCGCCGTCTTCGACTTTCTCGACGGCTTCACGGCGCGACTTCTCAAGGCCTATTCCGACATGGGCAAGGAGCTCGACTCGCTCAGCGACCTCGTCAGCTTCGGCCTCGCCCCCGCCTTTCTCGTGCTCAACACCCTCACGTCCTACGGCGTGGCCCGCGGGCTCTGTCTGACGGCTCTCATCATTGCCGTGGCAGGGGCGTTGCGTCTGGCCAAGTTTAACGTCGACACCCGTCAGACAACCTCGTTCATAGGTCTCCCCATCCCCGCCAATGCCATCTTCTGGGTGGGTTGCCTCGCGTGGATTGATGCCCACGGCTTCCCCGGCTACTGGGTGATGCTCGCTCTGATTCTGCTCTTCTCGTGGCTCATGGTGAGCGAGATTCCCATGTTCTCGCTGAAATTCAAGACCTACGGCTGGCACGAAAACGTGCGTCGCTACGGCTTGCTCCTCGCCGCCGCCCTGTTTGTGGCCACTTCCGGAGTGGCCGGATTTGCGTGGACCATCATTTTCTATATCATTCTCTCGATTTTCGGCCGCAGCAACGACCGCCTCAAAGAGAATGCCTCGCAAGAGTGAGGACTGCTCACGTTCCCCTCTCCATCCTCCCTTTCCTCTCCACCTTTAGCTCAACCTGAATGATAACACTCATAGTCACCATACTCGTGGTCTATTTGGGCTGGCTCGTCGTCATGCCCTTCGTGCGCCGCTATCTGGCGCGCAAGATGTCTGAGCGAGTGCAAGACATGTTTGCGCAGCAGTTCGGTATGCCGAATGCACGCGAGGCACGCCGCCGTTATGACGAAGCGCGCCGCGAGCAGGAGGCCACACGCCGCCGCGGCAGGAAAATCTTCTCGCGCGACGAAGGCGAATACATCGAGTTTGAAGAAATTTCCGTGACGCAGACCACGGCGTCCTCTACCTACGTTCCGCCTTCCTCCTCTCCCTCCGAACCGCAGGTGTCGGATGCCGAATGGGAAGAAATCTGACCGCGAACACACCACATCGTATAAAATAACACACAGGGCCGCATGGTATAGTCTTACCATGCGGCCCTGTGTGCGTTGTGTCTATGCGTCAGGTTGCGGTCAGTCGCGGGGATGAAGTGCGGCGATGTTGCGCGCGTGGAGCGCCACTACGGCGGGGTCTGCTCCGTTTGCCGCCGCTCGCCGCAGCGCGGCGACAACGCCCTTCTTGTCGGCGTAACGGCACTTGGGGCCGGAGTGGGCAATCTTCTCGACGAGGGCGGGGAGTTCCGCGTCGTAGCACACGAATGTGTCGGGTGGCAGACGGTCGAAGCGGTGGAGTGTGGCGCGTCCCGAAAACACTATCACCGAGATGAAACGCGCCTCCGGGGCGGCCTGACGCAGCGTGTTGCGTAGAGCCCTGATGTGGCCGGCGTTCTGCATCACTGGGTTGTAGAATGTGTGTTTTTCATTCCCGTAGGCGAGCGTCTTCACCCACTCGGTGTCGTCGCCTTTTCCGAAAATGCCTCCGCCGTAGTCTTTCACCTCGATGACGATGATGCCCCGCGGGGTGAGGGCTACGAGGTCGACCTGCGAATAGCGGTCGCGCCCCAAATCTACGTAAAGGTCGTGGAAGAGTGTCGCCGGGTGAACCCCTGCCTCGAGAAGATTTACCGCGAGCTCGCGTTCGAGAGGCTCCCCGCGGTCGGGCGCCGACACTTTGCGCAGCAGCCGGCTGCGGCGGTGGCGTCGGCGCAGTCGCCTGATGCCGACCAGCAGAATGGCCACGAGGCTGATGCCGAAAAACAGCATGGCCGCGATGGCCGCGAGGATAAGCAAGTCAGTAGGCTGCATCACAGGGGGAGTGGCTGTTCGTAGGCTCCGGCCACAGTGGTGCGCTTCTCGCCGTAGGGGTCGGTTACGGCTTCAGCGGGGATGAGCGCGGGGTCGGCCCATGTGCGCGCCGCCGATTCAGGCTTCAGGCGGTAGTCGAAGAGGTAGTCCTCGCGCACGGTGCCATAGAGAGGGTCGGTGTCCCAGAGTATCGAAATGAAATGGTCGTCGTCCTCGCCCGTGCTCTTTAGCACGCAGTTGCGGAAATAGATGTCGGTGCCTTCGAAGTCGCCGGCATTGAGGTCGGTGCCGAGGCCGTAGACTATAGAATTCGAGAAATCTGCCTTCAGGAAGGGGCGGTCGCTCTCGGGGTCGGCCGTGTCGGGCGAAAAGTGAGTCAGCTGGATGGCCGCCCCGCGGATGGCTGCGAAGAGATAGTAGTTGGCGAAGGTCGACTGCGAGACGTATGCTTCGCCGCCGATGAGCGCCAGCAGGCCCGATGCCGCCTCGGCCACCTCTGTGCCGATGATGCGCAGCTTCGCGTGACTGCCGGTGAGAACGTACGAGGCCGAATTGCGCAGACGGCAGTTGATAAATTCCACTTCCGCATCCTCGTAGGCCCTGATGCCATACTCGGTGTTGCGGATGTTGGCGTGGCGCAGACGGTTGCCGCGGCTCTCGGGCCCGAACGCGAGACCCGTCCATTGCGAGGCCATGAGGTCGAAAGAAATGTCGGTGAGCACGTTGTCGGTGCGGTCGCCGCGCATTTCTACGGGCGCCTCGGCGGTGCCCTCGGCAATCAGCGTCCCATCCACCTTCATGTAGGCGCCCGCATGAAAGCAGAGCGTCACTCCGGGGTCGAGCGTGAGGGTGGCGCCCGGTGCCACCACGAGCGAGTCAAACACCTGATACATCATCCCCGGCTTCCACACTTCGTCGCTGCTCACCGTGTAGCCCTTGACGCGCTTCACGTCGCAGCCGTCGGCGCGCACCACCACCGAACTGCTCACGCCGTTGGTGAGAAAGTCGATATGGTCGGTAAACGCGCGGGCCTCTCCCGAGCCGGTGGCCGGAAGCGTGGCCTCCACAAAGATGTAAATCGAGTCGTTGGGGCGGATTTCGATGTCGCTGAAACTTTCGCCCGCCGAGCCGTCGACGTTGATGCGGAACGCCGATTCAGCCCCCGAGCGCAGGGCGATGTGGCTTATCGAGAGGATTTTGTTATTGCGGTTGTGCACGGTGAAACGGCTCGTCGGAGTGGGCTGTTCGGTGAATGAAAGTCCCATCTTGAGCGTGTCGGTCGAAAATTTCGGCTGAGCGTCGGCTGAAGTGGCATATCCGTCCTCGATGCACGAAGCCGTCAGCAGTGCCGCCGCGATGATGATTATGATAGAGAAGAGTGTTTTCATAGGCTGGAGTTACGGCCACGACAGGCTTTTGATGCTGCCGTGGCCGTAGATATAACGTATTTTCGCCGCTGTTATTGTGTTATTGTATGTAGGTCAGAGCGTCAGACCGAGTGTCGAGATGAGTTCGCCTACCTCGGCTGAGTTTTCCACCATGTGGTTGAGCACCTGGCGCTCGTTCCACGTGTGGGGCGCGGGGTCGCCGTCATTGATTGTCACCGTCAGGCGTATCTCATCGTTTTGCAGCGAGTCGTGCAGATGGCGCAGCAGCTCCGGCATGGCCGTGTGAAGCTCCGACTGTTGCACCTCGTTTTCTACGGTGATGACATAGTCGTGCTCGCCGACGCTGTGGGGCGCGCAGGCGCGCATGGTGTTGATGAGGATATGTTTCTGCCTGTTGGCATCCATGAATTTCTGCCATGCGGTTTGGAGTGCCTGGGGCGTGTAGCTCTGAGTGCGCTTCGTCTTGACATAGGTGGCCGCGGGGTCGGCGGCGGTCATCTGCCCTCCGTCGCCGGTCGGCTTGTTTTTGAGCGAGAATGTCGAGAGGCCGTTGGGGCGCAGCGACGTGCGCGCGGGGCGCTGAGGCTGTGCGGCCGCTGCCGTCGCAGCCGGGCGAGGCTGTGTGGCTGCCGGGGCAGCCTGACGCGCTTGAGGCGCGGCCTGAGCCGTTGCCTGAGGCCCGGGTGCGGTTGCGGCAGGTGCGGCAGCGGCCTGTGTCTGACGCTGCGCCGCGGGTTGAGCCGCTGCCGCAGGTTGAGCCGGGGCGGGCTGGCCGGTGGTGCGCGGGGCGTCGATAGGTTTCAGTGTCTGCCCCCCGCCGTCGGCGCCCTGTCTGTCATTGGGCGAGGGGCTGCATAATTGGCATATTTTTGCGAGCGTCAGCTCTACGAGAAATTGCTTGTTGGCTGCGTCGCGCCAATGCAGGTCGGCGTCGTTGCAGAGTGCCATGGCCCGCAGCAGAAATTCCGGATGGAGCTTCACGGCTGTCTCTGCCATCTGCCGGCGTGCCTCGTCGTCGGTCTCGAGAAGTGTTATCGTCGACGGGTCGCGCGCCACCATGAGGTCGCGCAGGTGGTCGGCCAGTCCGTTCAGGAAGAAGTGCGAGTCGAAGCCGTGGTCGCGGATTTCTTTATAAATCATCCACGTGTCGAGCACCTTGCCGCCGAGAAAACATTCCAGCAGGCGGTTGTAGTAGCGGTAGTCGAGCACGTTGAGGTTGTCTATCGTGCTTTGAAACGTAATGTTGCCGCGCGACGATGCCGCCACCTGGTCGAAGATGCTCAGCGCGTCGCGCATGGCGCCGTCGGCCTTGCGGGCTATCACGCCCAGTGCCGCAGGTTCGGCCTGTATTCCCTCCTGCGAGGCCACGTAGCTAAGATGGTCTACCATGTCGCGCACCGTGATGCGCTTGAAGTCGTAGATTTGGCAGCGCGACAGGATGGTGGGCAGGATTTTCTGCTTCTCGGTCGTGGCCAGAATGAAAATCACGTAGGCCGGCGGCTCCTCGAGGGTCTTGAGAAAGGCGTTGAAGGCCGCAGCCGAAAGCATGTGCACCTCATCGACGATAAAAACGCGGTAGCGCCCCGTCGACGGCGGTATGAGCACCTGACGGGTCAGCTCGCGGATATCTTCGACACTGTTGTTCGATGCCGCGTCAAGCTCTATGATGTTGAGCGAATTGCCCTCGTTGAACGCCCGGCACGATTCACACTCGTTGCAGGCTTCGCCGTCGGGCGTGGGGTTGAGACAGTTGATGGTCTTCGAGAAGATGCGCGCACACGATGTCTTGCCTACGCCTCGCGACCCGCAGAAGAGGTAGCTGTGGGCGAGGCGTCCCGTGGCGATGGCGTTTTTCAGAGTGGCTGTCAGGGCTTTCTGCCCCACCACACTGGCAAACGTCGACGGGCGATACTTGCGTGCCGATACGAGATAGTGGTCCATTAGGGTTAAAAGATGGAGGTTGTCTGAGGAGAGAGTGAGGGGGTGACTGACTTATTTCGCGGCGTCCTGACGTGCCTTGAAGGCGGTAGCGTAGAGGCGCATCTGCTTCACCATAGCCAGAAGGCCGTTCGAACGCGTCGGCGAGAGGTGTTCGCTCAGTCCGATTTCGTCGATGAAGCGCAGCGGCGTGTCGAGGATGTCGTCGGGTGTCTGGTTGTCGAGTGCTTTGATGAGGAGCGAGATGATGCCTTTCACGATGATGGCGTCAGAGTCGGCCGTGAAGTGCACTTTTCCCTCGTCGGTTAGTTCGGCGCCGAGCCATACGCGGCTCTGACACCCTTCGATGAGGTGCTCGGGGGTGCGATATTTCTCGTCGATTGCGGGAAGCTGATTGCCAAGGTCGATGATGAGTCCGTAGCGGTCCATCCAGTCGTCGAGTCCCGCGAAGTCTTCTATGATTTCGTCTTGTTGCTGGTCTATTGTCATTGATTGAGCCAAGACCCGGTTAGGCGTGTCTTGTAAGCTACAAAGATAGTAATTATCACGTAAACCGCAAAGAAGTTGTTTAAACTTTTTTCTTTTCGGAGATTTTATCAGATTTTTGAGATGATTTTCCACATCGAAGAGGGAGTGTAGCGAGCTACACGACCGATGAGAGGTGGAAAATCAGCCAAAAAGATGATGAAAGACCCGAAAAGAGGTCGTTTTCAACTTCTACCTTAATGAATTTTATTTCACCGTAAAAAAGTTTAAACAACTTCTCAGTTTTTCACCCGAACATAATCTTCAGTTAACAGTTTTTTTATATCTTTGCACCATGATGACACTCCCGTCGGTTGAAATACTCGTCTGCACCTGCCGCCCTGAGGGCGCCGGGCGCGTCGCGGCTATGCTCCTCCCTCCCGCCGAGGGAGTGGCCTACGTCGTAGCCTGGCAGGAGAGCGGCGGTGCTGAGGTGCCTCCCGCGCTTGCCTCGCGCTCCGATGTCAGGGTGGTGCGCACCGCTGCCCGTTGTCTGAGCGAAAACCGCAATGAGGCTTTCGAGGCGGCACGCGCGGATATTCTTCTCGTGGCCGACGACGACCTCACCTATTTCCCCGACGCTATCCGCGGTCTGCGCGAGGCTTTTGCGCGCGACCCTCGTATGGACGTGGCTCTCTTCCGCCACGAAGGGGCTCCCAAGGCCTATCCCGCGTCGGCAGTTGTGCTCACCGAGCATCTCCCGAAGGGCTATTACATCTCGTCGGTTGAAATTGCCGTGCGCCGCTCCGCCCTGGCCGACCGTCGCCTCCGTTTCTCTCCGCAGATGGGGCTGGCCACTCGCTACGGCTGCGGCGAGGAGGAAGTGTGGCTGCTGACGGCCATGCGCCTCGGGCTCAAAGTCGTGTTTCTCCCTCTCACTCTCTGCCGTCACGATGGTGCCACCACAGGCTCTCGCTCCCGCGTCGCCGCCTCTACGCTTCGCGGCTTCGGCGCGGCCATGGCTCTCATCTATCCCTTCACCACTCCGCTCCGTCTGCCTCTCAAGGCTTGGCGTCTGGCGCGCGGCGGTCAGGCCGGTTTTTTCGGCGCTCTCATCGGGCTGGCGCAAGGCGCGTGGGGTGGATACTTCAAAATCCGCAGACCATGGCGCGGATAGTTTCTCAACGCCCTTCGCTCACCCGCAAGGTGCTCGCGGCTATGGGCACGTTCGGCGGTCTTCAGATGGTGCAGATTCTCTGCGGGGCTATTCGCGTCAAACTCGTGGCTCTTTGGCTCGGTGCGGCCGGAGTGGGCCTGTTCACCATCTTCAATAACGCGGTGACCATGGTGGCCGCGCTCTCTCAACTCGGTCTGCGTCAGACTGCCGTGCGCGACGTGGCCGCTGCCCGCTCTTCCGGCTCCATGCAACGTGCCGCCGACATTGCCCGCCTCATCCGACGCCTTTCGCTTTGGCTCGGTCTCGCCGGTCTCCTCGTCATGGTTCTCGCCGCCCCGTTCCTCTCCCGCGAAACTTTCGGCCACTTTTCCTACACGCTCCAATTTGCCGCGCTCGGCGTGATGGTGCTCATGCTCACCCTCACCGCCGGCCGTCAGGCTCTCCTGCAAGGTCTCGGCCACCTCGGCCCCTTGGCTCGCTGCTCGCTCATCGGCGTCGGCGGAGGGCTGTTGGTCAGCATCCCGATGTTCTATTTCTGGCGGCTCGATTCGATTGTTCCCTCCCTCATCGCCTACACTTTCTTCGGCCTCGCCGCCACCGTCTACGTCTACCGCCGCGACACCCGCTCGCTCCCCGCGCCGCGCCCTCTCGCTGCCGCCGAACGTCGTGGCATGGTGACCGACCTCCTGCGCCTCGGCCTCTTCATGACCGGTGCCGACATTACCTCGCAGCTACTCAACTACATCTTCGTGGCATGGCTCAACACCATCGCCTCGACTGCCGAAGTGGGCGTCTATCAGTCGGGCTACACCATCGTCAGCCGCTACGTCGGAATGGTCTTCACGGCCATCGGTGTCGAATACTATCCGCGCCTCGCCTCACAGGCCGCCCGCCCCGACAGAATGGGCCTTTTCGTGGCTCATGAGATGCGGCTTCTCATGTTCATCCTCTGCCCGGTGCTCATAGTTTTCATTCCCCTCGCACCGCTTTTTGTCGAAATCCTCTATTCCAAAGACTTCGCCCCCGCCGTGCCCTACATCCTCGCCGCCCTTCCCGGCATGGTGCTCCGCGGCGTCTCCTGGTGCATGGCCTTCGTCATGCTGGCCAAAGGCGACGGACTCGTCTACATGCTCACCGAGATAGCGAGCGCCCTCGTAGGCCTGCTCCTCAACATCGCCGGCTACACCCTTCTCGGACTCCGCGGCCTCGGCCTCGCATTCACCCTCTGGTATCTCGTCTACACCGTCATCGTCGCCTTCGTCTACTACCGTCGCTACCGCATGACCCTCCCCCCGCGCATCATCCTCCTCGCCCTCGCAACCCTCCTCCTCGTCACCGCCGCCACCCTCCTGATTCCTCTTATCTGAACAAGCTTTCTCTTATCTGAAGATGTTGTCAGCGGCGGTCACTTGGGTGGGTATGTCGGCCGAGGGACCTATGGCGCACGTGCCGAGCATCACGGGGCAGGTATCTGTGAAACTGATGCCCGTCTTGGCCTTGCCTACGCGGATGTTGTCGAAGCTCACCCGGCTCACAGGCAGCTGCTCCGTGCCCTGAACTACGAGCGCAGCCCCCGTAGCCTCTCGGCAGCTCAGCCCATCCACCACGATGTCCGAGATTTCCGAAAAGTGTGTGCTTTCGAGCCCTTCGCCCGCATACTTGCTCGTGACGTAGAAGAGGTCTTCCACGGTGTCAAACACGCAGTTCCTGACGTAAAGCCCTTTCACATATCCCCCGCGGTCGGGATTGGTCTTGACGTAGATGCCTCGTTTGCAATAGCCCGCGTAGTCGCAGTCTTCAACGAATACGTTTCTCACGCCTCCCGACATCTCGCTGCCTATCACCACGGCGTGCAAGCCCTTGAAATGACAGCGGCGTATCACGATGTTCTCGCTCGGTGCGGCTGTCAGGCGTCCGTCGTCGTCGCGCCCGCTCTTGATGGCCACGTTGTCGTCGCCGTTGTCAAACTCCACCTCTTCGATGAGCACGTTGCGCGAACTTTCAGGGTCGATGCCGTCGTTGTTCACCAGTTTCGCATCGTAGCGCAGACCCCGGCACACCACATTCTCCGACCGCAGCAGATGCACGCACCAGAACGGCGAATTGATGATTTTCACACCTTCGAGCGTCACACCGCTGCATTCGTAGAGCTGCACGAGCTGCGGCCTGAGCCACGAGCCTTCGCCGAAGCGACGTTCCTCCACCGGAGTATGATTATGGTTCATCTCGCGGCTGCGCAGCAGTGCCTCGCGCTGACGCGGTTTCCATGTGGCAAACGTCGTCGACGCATTGCCGTCGATGGTGCCGCGTCCCGTGATGGCCACGTTCCTAAGCCCCCTTCCGTAAATCATGGGCGAATAGTTGTAGAGATACGTGCCCTCCCAGCTCGTCGACACCACGGGATAGCGCTCCGGGTCGGGCGTGAAACGCAGCACGGCTCCCGAGTCAAGGTTGATGGTCACGTTCGACGTCAGCGTCAGCGGCCCCTGCATGAAGTATTCTCCCGCAGGCACGCTTATCGTCAGACCTCCCTCTTTGTCGGCTCGACGCATTGCTTTTTCGAATGCCGGGCGGCAGTCGCTTACTCCGTCGGGGCGCGCGCCGAATTTCAGGATTGAGATTTCCTTGGCAGGGCGTGACGCACCGGTGATTTGTGCGAGGATGCTGTCTCTGAGAGTCTCGGGATAAGAGGGCAGACCGTCGGTGGCTCCCGCGGTCAGCAGCGTCGCCATGGCGGCAAACAGGCTGAAGAGGCGTTTCATTCGTTTCATGGTGATAAGGCCGTGTGTTTGTGTGTGACTTGACTTAAATATTTTCGAACACATACTTACTTCTGCAAAGTTATGATAAATCCGATGAAAATCCAAATCGCTTCCGCGACACCACAAAATTACTACTAAATCCCTCTCCTCATAGTGCGATAACCCCCGAATCCCTCACCACCCTTTCGCCCCTGCATCCCCGGGGATGACTTCCAAAGCCCGCACTTGTCCCCTTGTCTCTCTCCACGTCCAACAATCTCGGTGTCAAAACGAAAAAAGAGTGGTTTTCACCACTCTTTCCAATCGACTACTGTCGGTTTCTAAAATCGTTGCTTAAGCACTCGAAGTATTTCGTTAAAGGGGAAACTACCCTTTGTGAATGCAAAGATAGTAAATGTTATTCACAACTAAAAATATCGGGGGTTATTTTACGAGGGCCTTGAACACTTTGGAGCCTTGGCGCACTACGTAGACACCGCCCGAGATGGGACGGGCCACGCGCACTCCGCGGAGGTTGTAGTATTCAGCCTCGGCTGCGTCGGCGCTGATGGTCTCGATGGCCGACGATGAGGCCGCGGGCATGAAAATGACTTCGCCGAGCTTGGGGTCGTCGATCTTGTGGGAGATTACGGTCTCGATGAGCTCTTCGGTCTGCTCGGCCACGCTCCACGTGTTGAGCTGGGCGTAGACGGTGTTTTGGCCGTTGTTGTAGAGGTCGTATGCCTTTCCGCCGTTGCCGTTGTCTTTGAAGACGTTGCCGCCGGGCGAGTCGGGGTTGTCCACCTGGCCGCAGTTGATGTCGTCACACTGGATGAGCGTGATGCCCCAGAGGTGGCCTTCGATGTGGTTGCCCGAGATGATGCCGCTCTGGCCATAGCTGTATCCGGCGAGGCTGATGCCCGAGCCGCCCGACATGGGGTTGGGGTCGTGGTTGTTGTTGAGCAGGATGTTGTCGCGCACCTCGATGTAGAGGGGGCCGGTGGCGGTGATGCCATAGCGGTTGTCCGAGATGGTGTTGTTTTCGATGTAGACCTTGTTAGTGCCTTGACCGACGAGCAGGTTTGAGACAGCGATACCACCTACCATGGTTCGGCCGGTGCCGGTGATGGTGCAGCCGCGCACGACGACCGGTTTGTCAAGTCCGACCGTGAGGTTGAGCTGGGGCTTGTTGGCGTTTTCGGTGTTGTTGTCGAAAAATTCGCAGTCTTCGATGAGGAGGTCGCAGAAGGTGTTGGCTCCCGTGCCGATGGCGGGCACTGCACATTCCGAGAATGAGCAGTTGGTGATTTTGTAGGCCGTGTCGGTGGTGCCGCAGTTGACGGCGGCTACGCTCGAAATTTTGCCGTTGCAGAGCGAGAACGAGCAGTTTGAGATTTCGGCTCCTCCATCGGAGTAGTCGTTGAGTCCGGCGTATTCGAAGTTGACGTTAGTGATTTTGAACGTGCCGCCGACGGTCGAGCGGATACCGGCGGGTGTGGCCGCGTCGTCGAGGCGTGTGAAGGTGGTGCGCGAGTCGCCGCCGTCCATCACGGCGTCGCCTTGAAGGTAGATGCGCACGTCCGAGGCGAGTTTGACGGTCGCGCCCTTGTCGAGGACGAATTTGTCGCCTGCGGTGATGGTCACGTCGGCGGTCACCTCAAACGCGCCGTCGGCGGTTTTGGTCACGTTTGAGCCTTCGATGGCCGAGAGGGTCTCAAACGAGTATTCGGTACCGTTGCCGGCGGTAGCATACTCTGCGGCACTCAGCGACAGGGGCAGCGTGCAGAAGGCCGCGCCAAGCAACAGGGTAGAAATTTTCATAAGCAAATGTGATTAAATCTTGTGTTTTGTGAATTTTGGTTGCAAAAGTAGTAAAAATTCTTTATTCTGCATAGAAATTTGCCATGAAATTGCGCAAAAATATAAAAGCCGTGTCGGCCTGCGACACGGCTTTGTGAGTTTGAGCGGTTTTGACGACTATTTGAGGGCCTCGCGCATGGCGTCGACCATCGAAGCGTATTCCTCGTCGGAGAGGTAGACTTCGCCCGGATTCATGCGGAATGTGCCGCCGTAGTCGGGGCCGTCGACATACTTGGGCGCCAGGTGGAAGTGGAGGTGAGAGAGTTTGTCGCTGTAGGCTCCGTAGTTGATTTTCTCAGGGTTAAACACCTTCTGCATGGCGCGTGTGACGGCTGCCACATCGTCCATGAAGTCATGGAGCTGTTCGGGGGTAAGCTCGTTGAGGTCGTTGACGTGACCGTTGTAGGCCACGAGGCAACGGCCCTTGTAGGTCTGTTCCTTGAAGAGGAATGCGCGCGACACCTTGAGGGGCGCGATTTCAATCATCAGATTGTGGAGTGTCTCGTTGTTGGTGCAGTAGAGACAGTCTTTGGGGTCGGAATACATAAGGTTTGTGTTGGGTTAAGGGTATCAGACTGTATGAAATGTTATGGTGCCGTCGGGGGCGGGGGTGCCGGCTGCCGCGAAGTGGGGCGAGCTGACACCGGTCAGCCCTTCGGGCGTGGTGATGTCGTCGGTGATGATTTGGCGCAGCAGCTCGCCTCGCAGCGTTTTGAGTCGCCCGGCGTTGGGTGTGCGTGTCTTTCCGCCGGGGAGAATCTCCTTGAAGTCGGCTCGCCACACGCGGGCGTAAGGGGCTATGGCGCGCAGGTCGATGCAGCGGGTGGCGTCGGCGGGCAGGAGATTGAGCACGTCGGTCTCTCCTGTCTCTTCGAGGCGGCGCAGCAGGGCGGCGGTGACTTGCGGGGCCCAGTAGGCGGCGAAGCTCTTTCCTTCGGGTGCAAGGCGGGTGGTGAAGTCGAAACGGTAGGGTTTGATGATGTCGTCGGGACGCAACCATCCGTAGAGCGACGAAATGAGTCGCACGCGCTCGTCGGCACGGGCTTTCTCGAGGGGCGTGAGCGAACTGTAGTCGAACGCCTTGAACACTACGCCTGTGAAGCTCTCGATGGCGCGTCCGCCGCTCTGCTTGTTGGGAAACTCATAAATCATTTCCTTGAGGCGACGCCCCAGCGGCAGACTCAGTTTTGCGTCGGCGGCGAGCTCTTCGGCCGAGGCTCCGCGCAGCGACTCCATGATTTCGGCCGCCTCGGCGTCAAACGCCGGCGTGTGGGCGACCACGATGTCGGGGCTCACGGCGTCGGCACACGGGGTCATGGTTTTCGATTCGGCTATCAGGATTAGCATGGGCGCGGAATGAGTGGTGGGTCAGGGTCGGTATTCGAGTTCGTCGGCCATCTGGCGGCGTATGCCGGCGAGCGAAGTGTCGCCGACGGCTGCGGTGGCCTCAAGAATCTGCTTGGCAAGCGCCGTGTAGCGCTCCGATTGCTCGGAGGCCGGCGGGGCTACGGCAAGGAGGTTGAGCGCGAGACGCAGGGCTGTGTAGACGCTGAGCGGTGTCGCATCGGCCGTCAGGGCTTCGGTGATTTCCGCGGCCATCTCGGGGCGACGGCGCAGCAGGCGGTGGCAGAGGATGTCGGCCACTTCGGTGGTGCGCACTTCGCGGGCCATGGCGAGGGCGTCGTCAAGCGTGAGAGTCGCGGGGTCTACGAGCATCGGCGCGAGCAACTGGCTCTCGCGGCAGCGCACGTCGGCGCGCAACTGTGCCGCCAGGTCGGGGTCGTAGCCCGTGGCCGCGGCATAGTCGGCAATCTGGGGCAAGTTTAGCCCGAAGATGATTTTGTAGTCGAGACCGGCGCGGCGTATGGTGTCGGCGATGATGCCGTTGCGCATAGCGAAGAAATGGCGCTTGGTCTGCTGCATTTTATTGTATTCTGCCATTGAACCAATTTAACATTTGGGGCGTTAAGTAAGTGAGAAAAATAAATGAACAAATAAGACGAAGTTATTTTTGCGATGATTTGGGGCTTGAGTGAAGAAGCAT
>JAIDCC010000010.1 GCA_029056055.1 Duncaniella sp. | reverse complement strand
CTGGGGGGGGAGAAAGAGCGCCCGCGGGGGGCCGCGGGCGCTGATGGGTGGGAAGGCTTTGTGAGGTATGGGGGAGCTAACGCTCAGATTTGCGTCAAGAAGGATTTGTGGTGGGATGGTGGGGCGTATCAGAGGTGTCAGAGCTATCAGAGTTATCGGGGCTTTGCTGTGGGGGAATGACCGAGCTGAAGCTCGGCCCACCTCCAAAAAGTATTACTATTGGGATGGCGGGGGTGGGGCGTCTCGGTGTCAAAAAGGATTTGCGGTGGGATGGTTGGGGAGAAAGAGCGCCCGCGGGGGTGCCGCGGGCGCTGATGGTTGGGGGGCTTTTTGAGGGATGATGCTGAGAGCTTACGCTCAGCTCACCGCCAAAGAGGTGTTAGCTTTGGGCTGGTGGGGGTTAGGGGAGCATTTCGTATTCGAGGGCGGCGTTGATGAAGGGGCCGACGCCTTTGGCGTCGTTGTCGCGGATGGGTTCGGAGATGTAGTATTCGAATGTTCCGTCGCGGTAGTTTTTGTCGCCTCCGAGGCCTGCTACGGCGCAGCAGTTGGTGAGTGAGATGGTGCCGTCGGGGTTGGTTTTGATGAATTGTTTGAGGATGCCTTCCCAGCCGGTGAGTGCTGCGTTGAGGTAGGTCTGGTCGAGGAGACCGAGGCGGATGGCTCGGAGGAGGGAGTAGACGTACATGGCTGATGCTGTGGCTTCAAGGTAGTTGCCTTGGCGGCCGGGTTGGTCGAGGACTTGGTACCAGACACCTGTTGCGGTGTCTTGGTATTTGACGATGCCGTCGGCGAGGGAGCGGAGGAGGGCGATGAGTGCGGGGCGGTTGGGGTTGTCGGCGGGCATTTGTTCGAGTACGTCAATGAGTGCCATTGTGATCCATCCTTGTGCTCGTCCCCATGCGTGGGGTGCTTGGCCTGTGGTGGGGTCGGCCCATCGCTGGGTGTGGCTTTCGTCCCATGCGTGGCGGTAGAGTCCGGTGGCGGGGTCGTAGGTGTGGCGTGCTACGGTGAGGAATTGGTTGGCGATGTCGTCCCAGATTTTGGGGTCGCTGTCGAGGTATTGGTTGTTGTAGATGGCGTAGAAGGGTTGGCCCATGAAGAGGCCGTCGAGCCACATCTGGTGGGGGTAGATTTGTTTGTGCCAAAGGCCTCCTTCGGCTACTCGGGGGTGGTTTTGAATCTGGTTGTAGAGTGTGTGGAGGGCTGTGAGGTATTTGGGGTCGGATGTGCGGCGGTAGGCTTCGATGAGGAGTGTGCCGTTTTTGATTTGGTCGATGTTGTATTCGGATACTTTGTAGGTGCGGATTGTTCCGTCGGGTGCTACGAGGGTGTCGACGTATGCGAGGACGTATTTTTCAACGTCGGGCATGGCGTAGCGGTCGGCCATGCGGAGCATTGCGTCGAGTTCGGTGCCGATGGAGTAGGTCCATTTGGGGTTTTTCTGGAAGTCGAGTTGCCAGCTTTGGGGGTTGCGGGCTATTTCGCTGAGGGTCATGTGCTGGGAGATGGGCTGGAGGGGTCCGTCGACGAGGCGGTCGTTGATGGTGACGTTGGCGAGGCGGACGTTGCGTGTGCGTCCTTCGATGGAGTTCCCGTTGTTGGCTACGTTGTCCCAGCGGCAGTTTTTGATTTGGATGTTGCGGATGTTGCAGATGTCTTCGAATCCTTCGATTTTGACGCCCCAGTCGCTTTTGCGGCAGGAGATGTTTTCGAGGTAGACGTCTTGCACGACGGGGGGATATCCGTGGTAGCAGGCTTCGTTGCGTTCGTAGATGAGGTTGATTTTGAGGACTGCTTCGGCGCATTGTCCTACTTCGATGTTGCGGCAGTAGATGTTTTCGATTACTCCGCCTCGGCATGCGTTGGTTTTGATGCGGACTACGCGTTCGAGGTCGGGGGAGTCCATGACGCAGTTTTCGGCGAAGAGCCAGTTGAAGCCGCCTGAGATTTCGGAGCCTACGACGATGCCGCCGTGGCCGTTTTTCATGCGGCAGTCGCGGACGATGACGTTTTCGGTGGGGCGTGCGGCCTCGATGCCGTCGCGGTTGCGACCGCTTTTGATGGCTATGCAGTCGTCGCCGGTGTCGAAGTAGCAGCCTTCGATGAGGACGTTGCGGCAGCTTTCGGGGTCGCATCCGTCGCCGTTGGGGCCGTCGTTGACGATGTGGACGTCTTTGACTGTGAGGTTGTTGCAGAAGAGGGGGTGGATTACCCAGAAGGGTGAGCGGAGGAGGGTGACGCCTTGGATGAGGACGTTTTCACAGTCGACGAAGTTGACGAGCTGGGGGCGCATGCCGTAGCCGCGTCCGAGCTGGCGTTTTTCTACGGGGACACCGTTTTCGTTCCATTGCTGGAGGAGGGGGCGTCCGGTTTTCTGTGTTTCGATTTCGCCGGGGCCGGTGTAGGGGTGTCCTTTTTTGGAGCTCATTCCCCACCAGTTGGAGTTGTCGGCTTGTCCGTCGAGTGTGCCTTTGCCTGTGAGGGCGATGTTTTTGGCTCCGTTAGCGTAGACGAGGGGTTGGTAGTTGTAGCAGTCCATGCCTTCCCATCGTGTGCGGACGTTGGGGTATTCGTCGGGGTCGGTGGTGAAGAGGAGTGTGGCGCCTTCTTCGAGGTGGAGGTTGACGTTGTCTTTGAGAGTGATGGGGCCTGTGAGCCATTCGCCTTTGGGGATGATGACTCGACCGCCGCCTTGCTCGGAGCAGAGGGTGATGACGCGGTTGATGAGCTCGGTGTAGAGGTAGCCTTTGGTTTTCGATTTTTTGCCGTAGTCGAGGAGGCGGAAGTCTTTGTCGGGGAAGGATGGGGCTTTGATTTGGCTTTCTATCCTTGGATAGACGTCGCGCCATGCTTCTTCGGGGGTGGTGGCGCGCCCGGCGAGTGCGAAGCAGAGGGCCAGGGCCATCATCATGAGTTTTTTCATGGGGTGGGGTAGTGGTTGTGGATGGGTGAATATTTGTAGGTGGGACGACAGGGCGTCGCCGTATTATTATTAAATGTAATTATAATTAATGTGTAGTGCGTCGCGCGGGGGATGCGGCGGCTAAGTTTCTGCAAAATTAGTGATATCGGCATAATCTGCAAAATTTTGAGCAAAAAAATGCAGAATTTTGTTTTTATCGCTTGCAAATGTCGCGGGAAATTGGTAAATTTGCATAAAATTTTGTCGCGGTATGCTCGAATTGTGTCTACTGACGGCGAAATTTTAAGTTTGTTAACTCACCTTAAGTCTTTTCCACCATTAATTACAAAAACTAAACAAGAATTAACCCTAAACCTCTCTAACCCTCAAAACCAAGTCAACACAAAAGTCAGAAAACACAATCCCTCCTCTCTATCTCTCCTCTCGATGCTCCTATCAGAGAAAAATCATTAACTATCCAATAGAACTTAACTATTATTTTTTTAACCAAGCATGAAAGACCAGAACACATGTCGTGTGCAAGCCGGACGGAGATTTTCGTTTGTCTCCAGTCTTAAGGCCACGATTGCAATCCTGATGCTCTGCCTCGGCCTCTCAGCCTCGGCTCAGAACATCACAGTCACTGGTACTGTTGAAGACGCTTCGGGCGAACCCCTCATGGGTGCGACCGTTCTCGTGGCCGGCACAACCAACGGTGTGGCTACCGACTTCGACGGTAACTTCTCAATTACAAATGTTAGCCCCAAGGGCAAACTTGAGATTTCGTATGTGGGCTACAAGCCCGAGACCATCGCTATTGACGGTCGCACAAACATCAAGGTCGTTCTTCAGGAAGACTCTGAGCTTCTCGACGAAGTGGTAGTAGTCGGCTACGGCACGATGAAGAAATCAGACCTCACCGGTTCGGTTTCGTCGGTAGGTACCGAGAAGCTCAACGCCAAGGGCGCTCCTTCGGTTCTCGAAAACCTTCAGGGTACGGCTCCCGGTGTGAACATTTCGAAAAATAACTCTCGTGCAAACGGTGGCCTAGCCATTACGATTCGCGGTAAGGCGTCGATTAATAGTGGCACAACTCCTCTCTTCGTTGTAGACGGTGTGATGTGTAGCGATATCGACTTCCTCAATCCTCAGGATATCGAGCGTATCGACATTCTTAAGGATGCTTCGTCGACAGCTATCTACGGTTCGCGCGCAACCGCCGGTGTCGTAATCGTTACTACCAAGGGTGGTCTTAACGTGAACAGAGACACCAAGACTTCTGTTTCTTACGATGGTTATTATGGCATTAACCACGTGGCCCGTATGCCTGAGTTTGCTGACGGTCAGCAGGCCTACAACTATCGAATGCTCAAGTTTACTGACGCTATCGGTGATATCTATGGCCCGCAGAATACGTATTCGTTCAAGACTCCGACTCTTTTCGGTCAGGCGCTTCTCCAGACCGTGCAAACCGACTACTCGTCGCCTTTCGCTCTTAAGGAGCTTCTCGCTAACAACGATACTTATGACTGGCCCTCGCTTGTGACTCAGAACGGCTCGCAGCAGAACCACTATCTTGCTTTCTCCGGTTCGAACGATAAAGTAAATTATCACTTCGGTGTAGGTATCAATAGCGAGGATGGTGTCTACAAAGGCGACTCTCACAAGACCTATTCGTTCAAGGGGTCTGTGGATGCGCGCGTCAACAAGGTGATTTCCGGTGGTTTCAACTTTAACGTTGCCTATATGGAAAACAGCTATGCGAATGACAATGCTATCGCACAGGCTTATCGTGTTTGTACATTCTTCCGTCCTTACAACGAGGATGGTTCTATCAATCACTTCCCCGGCAACAAGGATGCTTTCGGAACAGACGGCAACCAGTTCTCTGATTTCGTGAATCCTCTCGACCGCATGCGAAATACGAAGCATGAGAAGAAGACCTACCGCGCTCTCGGTAATATCTATCTCCAGCTCGATATTATCCCCGGTCTTAATATCAAGACTACATTCTCTCCCTCTTTCTCAAACTATCGCGACGGTTCGTTTACAGGCTTTATGAACCCGAATCGTCCCGGTAATACGTTTGAGGACCAGCCAAGTAACAGTGCATACGCTGATACCAAAACTAATGTAGGTTTTGTATGGGATAATATGGTGACCTTTAGCAGAACCTTTAATAAGATACACTCCGTAAATGTGATGGCTCTCGCTTCTTGGGAAAAAGCAAATTCGGAACGTTACAAGATTCAATCATCGGGCGTACTCGAAGGCAGCGATTGGTATCATTTAAAGACGGAAGGACTTGATCAGGAGAATACAATGTCTGAATATGCAGAATCATCAATGAATTCTTATGCTCTTCGTGGTAACTACTCGTTTAAGGATCGATATATGATTACTGCTACCATGCGTTGGGACGGATCGTCGAAACTGGCGCCCGGCCATCGTTGGGTGTCCTTCCCCTCTGTGGCTCTCGCATGGCGTCTCAGCGAGGAGTCTTTCCTTCGCGATGTAGATTGGATCTCGAATCTTAAGCTTCGTCTCGCCTATGGTAAGACCGGTAATAACGCGGGTATTGGAAATTATGACTATCTGGTTGGTATTAACGGCCCTGTCTACTATCCCTTCGGAAATTCATCCGGTTCGGGCTACTTCCCCGGAAGCTTCGTTGACAAAAAACTCACTTGGGAAACGTCTAAGGAATATAATATCGGTCTTGACTTCGGTTTCCTCAACAGCCGAATCAACGGTTCTATCGAACTCTACGACAAGAAGTCGAGTGGTCTTCTCTATAAGGTAGTCCTCCCCTACGAGGTAGGTGCTCCTACGATGGCTACCAACATCGGTAAGATTCACAACAAGGGTATTGAAGTTTCTCTCCAGACCATCAATATCACCAACCGCACTTTCGAGTGGTCGACTAACTTTACTTTCTCTGCTAACAAAAACCGAGTTAATCAAATCAACGGTGTTGAGGATTCATACCTCAACGGCGCTACCAATTCACTCATGGTCGGTCAGTCGGGCAACTCGATTTGGTCGTATAACTGGGAAGGTATTGTGTCTGACCGTATGATGACCGTTCCCGATCACGAAATCGCCAAAGCGCAAGGCTTCACTCCCGGTCAGCAGGTGCGTGAGTGCGACTACTACTACGCTTGCTACGGTCTTTCGGAAGGTCAGCCTTACGTGACCGACCGAAACGGCGATGGAACGATCGATAACAACGATAAGTTCTGGTGGTCGTCAGATCCCAAGTGGATTGGTTCTCTCACCTCGAATATGTCTTACAACCTTCCGAAAAATGGCGGTATGATAGACTTCGCATTCTCTCTGTACGCAGTTCAGGGTCAGAAAGTATACTCAGAGTTTATGAACTCCGACTACTACGATTACCATGACCGTGGCCGCGGCAAGATGGCGTTTGACTACTATATTCCCGCAGGTGCTATCATTGATGCCGACGGTATGCGTGCCGATGGTACATTTATCAACCCTGTTTATCAGGAGACCACTCACTATGGTTCTTATCCTTACCCGAACGCAGGTCTGAACGACGGTCTCGGTCCTCAGAAGTCATACTGGGATGAAGCCAAGTCGGTATGTGACGCTTCCTACGTAAAGGTGAAGAACATTTCACTCGGTTACACTTTCCACAAGAATGTAATCAAGCATATCGGTGCTTCCAACCTTCGCATCTACTTCAACGTGCTCAACCCCTTCGTATGGACCAAGTACAAAGGCTTCGATCCTGAATGGGCCGATGCGGCAGAGAAGAACGACGGACCGTCGATTATCTCTTATCAGATTGGTGCAAGCCTGAAATTCTAACCAATTCTCTCCAACACGACACATGAAATCACTGAAATATTTAGCTCTTGGCGCAGCGGTGTCACTTTCGCTTACCGCCTGCTCGGATTATCTTGATCCGGATAACAAGAGCACGGGTAATGTCAACTCTGACGCCTACTTCGCCGCGAACCCTGAGGCAACCCGCGTGTATGCCTACAACTCACTCTACAAATTCTACAATTGTATTGAAATTCAGGATCTCGCATCAGACCTTTATTACTCACCCCGTTCTGCCGATGACGGCGCATTTGCCCGCTTCACCGTCGACGCCATCAACGGTACCATAAAGGACTATTACAAGAATTGCTACAACCTTGTAAAGTATGCTTCCGGTATGTGCCACTTCGGTGGTGAAGGTACGCTCCTCGAGGCAGAAGGTATCTTCTTCCGCAACTATGCCTACTACCTGCTCACCCAGCAGTTTGGCGGTGTACCTTACTTCACACACTATGTAGAAGACACCGAGCGCAGCTATCCGATTGTTCCTCTGTCGGAGATGTATCCCGCTATGATTGCAGAGCTCGAAGGCATCTATGACGGCGCCGTCCTTCCCGCACAGGACCACAACGGTAATGTATCGAAGCAAGCAGTAGCCGCCCTTCTCGCCGAACTCTATCTTTCGGCTGCTTGGGACCTCGACACCGAATTCACCGACATCCCCGCCGGTAAGTATAAGGTGAACGACACCGCACGCTTCAAGAAGGCTGCCGAATGGGCTGAGAAGGCTATCAACGGCATTCAGCTTACGATGTCTTTCGCAGAAAAGTGGAATCCGAAAAATGAAGGCAATGCTGAGGAGATTTTCTCTATCCAGTATAATCGCGCCACTCCTTCGGGCGACGTTGAATCATCGGGTCATGACCTCCACAAGTTCTATACCTGCTACTTCGGTAACTGTTCCGACACCGGATTGAAGCCTACTTCGGGTGGCGGCCACCAGTCGAACATGAAGTCAATCCGTCTCTGGGATGCCGGCGACGAGCGCTACGAAGCTACCTTCCTCACCACCATTTACAATTCCAACAAGAAAGATGGTGTAGTCGGCTTCGGAACCGAGGGTTACTATGCTCCCTACAATGCCAGCGCGGCAGATCTCGCCAAACTCCCCATCGCCTACAAGTTCTTCCCCTGGTATGCAACTGACGCTGATGTTATCGCATGGATGAAGGAGCATCAGAACCAGCTCAAGAGCTTCCCGAAGGGCAGCCCCTACGGAACGCTCAACACTTGGGCAGTGCGCTTCGACGACCCCTCGCCCACAATCTGGGCTTTCAACGAAGATGGTTCACTTCCCATCGACGCAGACGGCAACTTGATTGCAGACGACAAGCGCAGCAACGCTTCTTACTATGAATCAGCTGCGGCAAACGGTACGACCTGCCGAAAGTGGGACGACCCCGAGATGTCAAATGCAGTCAACAAGAACAACTATCGAGACATCGTGAAGTATCACGTTTCGATGATGTATCTGACCGCAGCTGAAGCTTACCTCCTTGCAGGTGACGAAGCAAAGGCTCTTCAGAAGATTAATGCAGTGCGTACTCGCGCCAAGGCCGGTACAATCTCGTCGTTCGGCGCATATGAGCCTGCCTACACCACTTCAAGCTCGTTTGATATCCGTCCTCTCGACCTTATCCTTGACGAGTATGCACGTGAGTGCTATGCAGAGCAGCACCGCTACTTTGAACTCCGTCGTACCAAGCAGCTTGTTCGCTACAACATAGAGTTCTCGCGCAACGTGTCATCGCCCGCCGACATGCAGAACCTCAAGGGTGAGTACAAACTGCTCCGTCCCTTCCCCGAAGAAGTGTTCAACAACAACACGGCCGTGTCCATTGACCAGCAGAACCCCGGCTATTAATCACAACGCTAATCTTCATTTACAGAAATGAAAAAGATACTTTTCGCACTCTTTGCCGTAATGGCACTTGTGCTCACCTCCTGCAAGGATAAAGTAGAGCCGGTAGACCCCGGCACACCTACCAATCCTGAGAAGACGCTCGCAGGAACCTATACAGGAACTTGGACGCGCACTCTCGACGGTGTCACGGAGACCGGTCAGGGCACGATAGTAATCGCTCCCACCGACGAGCGTTACATCTGCACTGTCACCATCTCTTGTCCTTCGCTTGACGACAGTGCTCGCCCCGCTATCAACATCACCGGCACCGATGTGGCCAACATCACTCCTGCCCGCACGGTTTTCAATGCGTTTGGCGACGCTGAGAAGATTGCAGGTGTGTTCTCGGGTAAGATTTCCGAGGCCAACGAACTTACGATGCAATTTACCCGCTCTATCAAGGATGGTCGCAAGACTTACACTTATAACTACACATTTGAGGGTGTAAAATAAAACTGATGTTATATCGGATTACAACTAAGTTGAATCCCGATTAATTGATAATGAGTCCGGTTCGTAAGGAATCGGACTCATTTGTTTTGTATGACGGGCATGTCATACATCTGTGGTGAAAGTCCACACAGGGCGTAGTTGCCGACGAACCCCAGA
>JAIDCC010000001.1 GCA_029056055.1 Duncaniella sp. | reverse complement strand
AACGGCACGTACGGTGGTGTGAGAGGGACGGAAACGAAAGTAGGTCAGAAAACTTTCGTTTCCCGACCTACTCGATTTCCCGCCTCCCGCCGCGCCGCGTCCGTCCCCCTGCGTCCATGTACGGACGTGCCTTCGGCACGTTGCTCGTGCACAGCACGTTAGGTGATATTTTGCGTTGTGACCTGTTGTCGCCCGGCCCGGGTTACGTGCCAAAGGCACGTCCGTACATGGTCACGTAAACGATTGATATACAAATAAAATTTGGCCAAAATCGTGAAACTGCGAAGTCGATTGCATGTAATTCGGCGGCGGGAAGCGGCGCAATGCGGTTCAAAGAGAGGATTGACCACCCTCGGAGGGAATGCATTGCGCTGTAATCGCCTGATTAGCAGGTAGGGACGCGCCATGGCGCGTCCACGCAGGCCCACGACTGCGAATTACCCCCTCTCGCCGCGCCAACGTCTCTGCGGACGCGCCATGGCGCGTCCCTACCTGCAAATCAATCGGTTATCTTGATTCGGAGGCGCTGCTATCTTTTGGGGAAGTGCAGGTAGGAATTTCAGATGTCTTCCTCAATTCTTTTTTTTGAACCGCATTGGGGGCGGCGCGTCCCTACCTGCAATCCAAACGATTACCGCGCGCCACACCCTCCTGCGTGAAGGGATGATGCTGCTCAAATTTGGCTTGCGCATCCGCCTCGTTGCACAATATTTGTTAACGCCGGGGGCGAAATTTGGCAAGATTTGTTTTTCTCGGAATTTTTTGTTAATTTTGCGCGCTGAGTCGGTGTCGACCCCTTTCGCGCCGCCGGCCCGCATAACGAATAGTCAACTTAAAACCTCAAAACACGATATGAACATTTCAAAGGAAGAGATTTCGCCGGTAGACGTACGTCTCACCGTCAAAATCAATGATGCCGACTATAGCGACGAAGTGGCAAAGCGCCTCAAAGAGATTGGTCGCACCCACGCCATCCCCGGTTTCCGCAAGGGTCACGTTCCCGCCGGCGAGCTCAAGCGCCGTTTCGGCAAGGGCGTAACCTCGGAAGTCATCAACGACGTCGTTTCGAAGGCCGTTTTTGAATACATCAAGGAAAACAATCTCGAAGTGCTCGGCTATCCCGTGCCCGTCGAGGTGAAGGAAGTGGCCGAGGACGGCGAGCAGACCTATCAGTATGACCTCGCCCTGATGCCCGCCCTCGAAGGTATCGCCCCCACCAAGGACGACCACTATCCCTACTATGAAATCGAAGTGACCGAAGAGATGATTGACGAGCAGGACAAGCACCTGCGCAAGCGCTTCGGCACACAGAAGCCCGGCGAGGAAATGACCGAAGACGGCGTGGTGAAGGGCGCTCTCAAGCAGCTCAACGAAGACGGCTCGGTCAACGAGGCTGAAGGCGCCATCGACGTGCCCGACGGCATCGTGTTCCCCCTCTACTTCAAAGATAAGGAAGAGACTGCCAAGTTTGACGGCAAGAAGCCCGGCGACACCGTGGTGTTCAACCCCTGGAAGGCTGCCGGCGGCGACGCAGGCGAGCTCGCTTCGATGCTCCACGTCGACAAGGCCATCGCAGGCGACATCCACTCTGATTTCGCCATGACCATCTCTGAAATCATCGTCAACATTCCCGCAGAGCTCGGCGAAGAGTTCTACAAGACCGTCTTCGGCGAAGACAAGGTGCACAACGAAGAGGAATACCGCGCAGCCGTCAAGGAGCAGATTGCCAACGAACTCGAGCAGAACTCTCACATCATGTTCCGCAACGACTTCGACAAGGCCATGATGGAGAAGTATGACTCCATGCCCCTCGCAGCCGACACTATGGCAAAGCTCTTCTTCGGCAACGCCGACGACCCCAAGGAGGCTTTCAAGGCTTCTGAGAAGGGCATCAAGCACGAGATGATTGAGGCCAACCTCATCAAGGCTCTCGGCATCAAGGTGGAGGAAGACGAAATCCTCAACACTGCCAAGTATCTCACCGCCCGTCAGTTTGCCCAGTATGGCATGGCCGGTCTCGACGAGGAAATCATCGAGCGCTACGCCAAGGAGCAGCTCCAGAAGGAAGAAATCCGCAACCAGATTGCACAGAACGTGCTTCAGGCCAAGCTCTACGAGGCCATCGAGAACGCTGTGACCCTCGACAAGCAGGTCATCTCGCTCGACGACTTCAAGAAGCTCGCCAACGGCGAAAACTAATCCCCACGCATTGACATTGCCACTCCGTCCCGAAGGTTTCTACCCCCGGGACCGAGTGGCCTTTTGTTAATCCGCCCAACGGGCGAAGCGCCCCCCGCCGCCTGGCAATCGGCGCCGTGTCCCATGGTGCGACCATGGACGGCCCCCGGTAGGGACGCGCCATAATGCTGTTTACTTAAGGATTTTACGATATAATATTGGTCCTATTAATCAACTATTTAGTATTATGAGTCTCGTGAATGAAAAGCTTAAGTAAACAGCATTGGGACGCGCCATGGCGCGTCCACGCCGGCCCACGATGTCGAATTTGCCCCATGCCGCCGCGAAAGGATGTGCCACCATGCCGTCATGGAAGGATGTGCCACCATGTACGGACGTGCCTTCGGCACGTTGGATAGGCCGGGCGTCTCACCGCGACCCCATCGCCACTATGTACGGACCCCATCGCCACTATGTACGGACGTGCCTTTGGCACGTTGGATAGGCCGGCGACACCCCCGCGAGACGTATTCGGGAATTACCCCCCGTCGAGGTGCATTGGAAACGTGCCGAAGGCACGTCCGTACATTGTGACGCAATGGCCGGGCGACACCCCCGTGAGACGCATTCGGGAATTACCCCCATCGGCGTGCATTGGAAACGTGCCAAAGGCACGTCCGTACATTGTGACACAGCGGCGGCCGTTGCGAAATCGGGATTACCCCCCCTGCCGCCGTGCCGGGACGCCGCGGACGCGCCATGGCGCGTCCCTACTCTCTATCCTCACCCCATTATTCAAAACCCCACCAGTTATGACTCCTATTCTTCTCGATGTCCGTGACCTCCATGCCTCAATCGACGGCAAGGAGATACTCAAAGGCGTCAATCTCACCATACGCGAAGGCGAAGTCCATGCCATCATGGGCCCCAACGGTTCGGGCAAGTCGACCCTCTCGGGCGTGCTCGCCGGCAATCCCGCCTACACGGTGACCGAAGGCTCGGCCACTCTCCACGGCGTGGAGCTCATAGGTCTTCCCCCCGAGACCCGCTCACACGAGGGTCTTTTCCTCTCGTTCCAGTATCCGGTGGAAATCCCCGGTGTCTCGATGGTCAACTTCATGCGCGCCGCCGTCAACGCCAAGCGCAAGTTTGAAGGCCTCGAGCCGATGAAGGCCAGCGAGTTTCTGAAGCTGATGCGTCAGAAGCGCGAGATTGTAGAACTCGATGCCAACCTGGCCTCGCGCTCGGTCAACGAAGGCTTTTCGGGCGGCGAGAAGAAACGCAACGAAATCTTCCAGATGGCCGTGCTCGAACCGCGCGTGGCCATCCTCGACGAGACCGACTCGGGTCTTGACATCGACGCGCTGCGCATCGTGGCCGGCGGTGTCAACAAACTCAAGACCGAGAAGAACGCCACCATCGTCATCACCCACTATCAGCGACTGCTCGACTACATCAAGCCTGATTTCGTCCACATCCTCTACAAGGGTCGCATCGTGCGTACCGGTGGCCCCGAGCTCGCCCTCGAGCTCGAAGAGAAGGGCTACGACTGGATTAAGGCCGAAAACCGCGGAGAGGAGGAGTGAGCCATGGCCGAAACTAAGACTCCCTCCGAGGCCGCCGCGCAATACGTAGGTCTCTACAACGACAACCGCGCCCTGATTGAGAGCGCGTGTGCGGCGCCCGCGCTCAATGCCGCACGCCCCGCCGCTTTGGCCACCCTGATGACCACCCCGCTGCCACGCCTCGGCGACGAGGGCTATGAAAAGACCTCTGTCGAAAAGATTTTCGCCCCCGACTTCGGTGTCAACGTGGCCCGCAAGAACATTCCCGTCGACGTGGCGCGCTCGTTCAAGTGCGACGTGCCCAACATGTCGACGCTCTCGGCCTTCGTGGTCAACGACACGTTCGTGCCCACGGCCTCGCTCGCCGACCGTCTGCCCGACGGCGTGACATTCATGAGCCTCGCCGAAGCCGCCCGCCGCTATCCCGACATCGTCGAGTCGCACTACGGCCGCCTCGCTCCCGCCGACTCCGCCGCGGCTGCGCTCAACACCCTCCTCGTGCAGGACGGCGTTTTCATCCACGTCAAGGCCGGCGTGCGCGTTGAGAAACCTCTTCAGCTCGTCAACATCTTTTCGGCTCCCGTGCCCCTCGCCGCATTCCGCCGCATGCTCGTGGTGATTGAAGAGGGCGCCGAGCTGCGTCTGCTCGTGTGCGACCACACGCAGGACTCCGAACGCGCCTACGCCGCCTCGCAGGTGGCCGAGATTTTCGTCGGCGCGCGTGCCCGCTTCGAAATGTGTGCCATCGAGGAGTCGTCGCTGCTCACGTCGCGCATGGCGCAGACCTACGTCGCGCAGCAGGAAGGGTCGGCGACAGCCATCAACACCACGGCGCTCACCTGCGGCGTGTCGCGCAACGAATGGCGCGTGCGTCTCGACGGCGAGCATGCCGAAAGCCTCCTCTCGGGCATGGCAATCGGCTCGGAGACCATGCACATCGACAACGACACCTTCGTGGACCACTACGCCGCCCGCTGCAAGAGCGACCAGAAGTTCAAATACGTGCTCGACGGCAGTTCGCGCGGCGCTTTCGAGGGACGCATTCTCGTGACCCCCTCGGCGCCCTTCACCGAAGCCTACCAGAGCACGCGCAACATCCTCGCGTCGGGCTCGGCGCGTATGCACAGCAAGCCTCAGCTCGAAATCTACAACGACGAGGTGAAGTGCAGCCACGGCGCCACCACCGGTCAGCTCGACGCCGAACAGATTTTCTACATGCGTCAGCGCGGCATCCCCGAGGCCGAGGCGCGCACCATGCTCATGCAGGCGTTTATGATTGACATCGTCGACACCGTTGGCATCCCCGGCGTGGCCGACCGTCTGCGCCATCTCGTGGAGCGCCGTTTCGACGGCTCGCTCGGCGCCTGCGCCTCCTGCCACAACAATTGCTGACCCCACCCCCCACACACTCACCGACTCTCTCTCTACGCTACGATGACTCTCGACGTTGAAAAAATCCGCGAGGAGTTTCCGATTCTCGCGCGCTCCATCTACAACCGCCCGCTGGTCTACCTCGACAACACCGCCACCTCGCAAACTCCGCGCGAGGTGGTCGACGCGCTTGTCGACGGCTACACCCGCACCAAGGCCAACGTCCATCGCGGCGTCCACACCCTCTCGCAGGAGGCCACAGAGCGCATGGAGCAGTCGCGCCGCCGCGTGGCCGCCTACATCAACGCCGCCTATGAGCGCGAGGTGATTTTCACGCGCGGCACCACCGAGGCGCTCAACCTCGTGGCCGCCTCGTTCGGCCCCATGGTGCTTCGCCCAGGCTCCGAACTGATTCTCACCGTCATGGAGCACCACGCCAACATCGTGCCCTGGCAGTTGCTTCAACGTCGCATCCCCTTCGAAATCAAGGTCGTGCCTATCCGTGAGGACGGCTCTCTCGACCTCGACGTCTACCGCTCGCTCTTCAGCGAGCACACCGCCCTCGTGTCGGTGTGTCACGCCTCGAATGTGCTCGGCACGGTCAACCCCGTGGCCGAGATGATAGCCGAGGCCCACGCTCACGGCGTGCCCGTCGTGATTGACGGGGCGCAGTCCGTGCCCCACATGGCTGTCGACGTCCGCGCGCTCGACGCCGATTTCTATGCCTTCTCGGCCCACAAGATGTATGGCCCGCAGGGGGTAGGGGTGCTATACGGCAAGGAGCACCTCCTCGAAGCCATGCCGCCCTATCAGGGAGGGGGCGAAATGATTGAGTCGGTCAGCTTCGCCGGCACCACCTTCGCCGAGCTCCCCTTCAAGTTTGAGGCCGGAACGCCCGACTTCGTAGGCATCGCCGCTCTCGAGAAGGCCATCGACTGGATTGAGCGCACCGGCATCGACGCCATCGCCGCCCACGAACACCGGCTGCTCGACCACACCACGCGCCGTCTGCTCGCCGAGGTGCCCGACATCCGCATCTTTGGCACCGCTCCGGGAAAGTGTGCCATTATCTCATTCCTCGTGGGTCACGCCCACCACTACGACACCGGGATGCTCCTCGACAAGCTCGGCATAGCTGTGCGCACGGGCCACCATTGCGCCCAACCGCTCATGCACGCCCTCGGCATCGAAGGCACCGTGCGTGCCTCGTTTGCCGCCTACAACACCATCGCCGAAGCCGACCGTTTCGTCGACGCCCTCATCCGCGTCGCCGCCATGCTCGCCTAACCCCCGCCGCCGCGTGTCCCCCGCCCGCCCTCGGCAGCCGCGAAATTCATCCCCTTCAGGGGATGGGTCGCGATGTAATCGGCTGATTAGCAAGCAGGGACGCGCCATGGCGCGTCCGCGGCGACGGGGGCACGGCAAACTTTGGGGAGAGTAGAATATTGAATTTCTAATGTTGAATTTGGGATTGCCGTGCGGGGAATTGGCACAGCGTCACGAGGGATTTGACGTCGTGGGTCTGCGTGGACGCGCCATGGCGCGTCCCTACCTGCTAATCAGGCAATTACAGCGCGATGCATCCCCGAAGTGGATGTGGTCAATCCTCTATTTGAACCGCATTGCGCCATGGCGCGTCCCTACCTGATTTTAAAACCGTTACCTAACATAACGACACATCTCCTGAGGGGATGTGTCGTCGAGTGGCAGGGACGTAATCCCCTACCCTACTTTAGAGGATGGTCGAGGGGTCGGCGTAGAAGTCGAGGATGCGGCGGCGGAGCTGCTGCTCGTAGCGGGCCTGGGTGAGACGGGCGAGGGCGTTGACGTAGGTGGTGCGGGCCTCGGTGGTCTCGGTGAGGGTGGCGCGTCCGAAATCATACTTCTTCTGCATGGCGTCGAGCGCTACGCGGGCGGCCTCGGTGGCGGCTTCCGACGAGGCAAGGGTGGCTCCGGCGGTGACGGCCTGACGATGGGCCTGCTCGATGGCTTTGTAGAGGTTGGTGCGACTGCGTTCGAGGGCGAGGTCGGCCTGACGGAGCTGCACTTGGGCGCGGCGCACGCGGTTGCGTGTGGCGAAGGCGTCAAACACGGGCACAGAGAGGGTCAGGCCGATGGATTTCGAGAAGTTCTCGCGCATCTGTCGCCCGAAGGGTTGGTTGTCGGCTCCGGAGAGGGTGTAGTAGGAGCTGCCGAGTCCGGCACTGAGCGAGAGCTGGGGGATGTAGCCGGTGCGGGCAATGCTGATGGCGTGGCGGGCAAGCTCAACGTCGCCTTCGGCGGCACGCAGGCCGGAGTTGGTGCCGAGGGCCGCGGCATAGATGTCGGCCACCTGCGGGATGACGGCGCCGTCGCCTGCGGATTCGACGGGGGCGATGTCAAAACCGATGGCGGGGTCGAGGTTGAGAGCCTGGCGCAAGTCGAGCAGAGCCAGCTCGGCGTCGCCTTCGGCCTGCACGAGTTCGGCCTCGTTGCGCGCCACTTCAGCCTCGGCCTGAAGCACTTCGACTTCGGCCGTCTTGCCCCCTTCGACGAGGAGGCGGGTGCGGGAGAGTTGCTCACGGGCGAGAGTAAGATTTTCGCGCGCCACGTCGGTCATCGAGCGGGTGTAGAGCGCCTGGAAGTAGTATGACAGCACGCCTAATGCGGTCTGCTCGCGGGTGTCGCGCAGCCGGGCCTGACTCACGGGTTGGGCGGCGCGGGCGCGGCGCAGTTCGCGCAGTGCCGAGAGGCCCTGAAAGAGAGGTAGCGAGAGGCGCGCGCTCCAGCCAAACGACGAGGTGTTGCGGTTGGCGTAGGTGTTCTGGGCGGTGAGACCTCGGCCGAAGTCCCAGCTCTGCGACGCGCCGGCGCTGACGGTGGGCAGGAAGCGGTCTTTGACTTCGATGAGGTCGAGTGCGGTCGAGGCGGTTTCTATCTCGGCGCTGCGCACGTCGAGGTTGTGGCTGACGGCATAGCTGATGCACGAGTCGAGGCTCCAGACATCGGCACACATTGCTGCGAGGGCCTGGCCGATGGCGACTATGGCGATGAGAAAGCGTTTCATAATGGTGAGTGGTAGCTGTTGGAATGAGCGAGACGGGTTACTTTCCACCCTTCTTGGGGTCGGCGACAACGGCGCCGCGCAGATGAGCCGCTGCGTCGATGCCGCTCTTGACTTCGATGTTGATGCCGTCGGATAGGCCGGTGACGACAGGCGTGCGATTGAATTTCTGAGGTTTCGAGCCCTCTTCGAAGACGTAGACAAACGTAGAGTCGGCGCCCCATTCGAGCACGCTTTCGGGGATGGCGAGCACATTGTCGGCATGGGCGAGGCGCACGGTGGCGTTGGCCGAGTAGCCGGCGCGGATGGTGCGGTCGGAGGGCACGTCGATGGCGGCTTTGATTTCAAACGTGTTGGCGCCGTTGGTCTCGGTGCCCTTGGGGGCAATCAGTTCGATGACGGCCTGAAGGGCGAGGTCGGGGAGCGCGCCGATGGAAATTTCCATCTCCTGCCCCACGGAGAGAAGGCCCACTTCGGTCTCGTCGACCTTGCCCTCAAACACGAGGTTGGACATGTCGGCCACGGTGGCGATAGTGGTGCCGTCGTTCATGGTGTTGGCCTGAATGACCGACGAACCCACTTTGACCGGCACGTCGAGCACGAGGCCCGAGGTGGTGGCGCGCACAAGGGTGTTGCTCTCCTTGGCGTTGGTCTTCGAGACGCCCTCCTTGACGATGGAATAGGCATCGTCGGCAGCTGCCAGCTCAGCGCGGGCCTGGGCGAGCGTGGTCTCGGCGTTTTCAAGCTCCTCGCGCGAAATCACTTTGTTGTCGTAGAGCAGCTTGGCGCGCTGATGCTTCTGTTCGGCGTCGGAGAGGGAGATTTTGGCCGACGCGATGCGCGAGAGTGCCGACGAGAGCTGCCCCTCGTCGGGGATGATTTTGATTTTGGCCACGATGTCGCCTTCCTTGACGATGTCGCCCTCGACGATGTTGATTTCAGAAATGATGCCCGACACCTGCGGCTTGATTTCAATCTCGTCGCGCGGCTCGATTTTGCCGGTGAGGATGGTGGTGCGCTCGAGCGACGTAGTGGTCGGGCTGACAAGTTCATACGTCACCTCCTTGGGGCGCGAATTGATGAAGAGGTAGACGAAGGTGCCGATGAAGAGGATGGCCACCAGTGCCAGAAGAATGTACTTGACAATGCGGTTCATATTTGTGTGTTGGTTTACTTATCGTTGAGAGCTTCGATGGGTTTGATTTGCATGGCTTTGAGGGCGGGGATGATGCCGGCGGCGGTGCCGAGCACGAGGAAGGCGGCGAGGATGGCGCCGGCGGTGGCAAACGGCAGCTGCGCGGGCACTCCGACACCTTTCTCCACGGCCGCGAGCACCGCGACGGCGAAGACGATGCCGGCAAAACCGGCCACGGTGGTGAGCACCATGCTTTCGGAAAGAATCTGCACGATGATGTCGCGCGGCTTGGCTCCGATGGCGCGGCGTATGCCGATTTCGTGGGTGCGTTCGCGCACGATAATCCACATGATGTTGCCGATGCCGACGATGCCCGAGAGAAGTGTGCCGAGTCCGACGAAGAGGGCCAGGATGGTGATGCCCGAGAAGAGATTGTCTACCATCTTGAATTGCTCGGAGATGTCGAAAAATCCGAGGGCGGCGCGGTCGTCGGGGGCTATGGGGTGGTTGCGCGCCACGATGCGGCGGATGAGTTGCTCGTATTCCGAAGGGGAATGCCCGGCCACGATGGTCATCATGAACATGTTGACCTTGCTGCCAAGGTTGTAGGAGGCGCGCATCGAGCTTGCGGGGATGTAGACGCTCTCGTCCATCGACGAGCCGCCGATGTTGATTTCGGAGGTCTGCCCGACGACGCCCACCACTTTGTAGTAGATGCCGTTGAGGTCGATTTCCTTGCCGAGAGCCTCTGACGAGCCGAAAAGTTCGTCGGCCACTTTCTTGCCTATGACACACACCTTGCGTGTCGAGGCCTGGTCTGACTCGTTGATGAAGCGCCCGGCATAGATGATGGGCTCGAAGATGCGCGCATAGCCCGGCTCGATGCCGTTGAGCTGCGCCGACGATTTCTTCTGGCCGTAGAGGGCGTTGACCCACAGCATATTGACCGTCGACGAATTTTCTATCTGCGGTATGGCGGTGCGGATGTTGACGATGTCGGTGAGATTGAGGTCGAGGGTCATGCCTTTGTTAAAGCCGCCGTAGCTCTTTGAGGTGCGCCCCGGGAAGGCCACGGCCACGTTGGTGGCAAACCCCTCGAAGTTGCGGCTCATCATGCCCTTGATGACATCGCTGCCTCCCAGAAGCAGGGCGAGCATGGCTGTGCCCCAGAAGATGCCGAAACCTGTCAGAAAGGTGCGGGTCTTGTTCTGGGTGAGCGTCGCGGCTATCTCGCGCCAGTTTTCTATGTCGAATACGGGATTGCGCATTGCGTCTTTTCTGATGATTTGTCGGTGGATTGAAGGTCTATTCGTCGCGCAGGGCTTCGACAGGTTTGATTTTGAGCGATTTGAGTGCGGGGAAGAGTCCGGCGAGCGCGCCGGCCACGATGAGCACTACCGTCACCTGAAGCGCCACCGAAAGGTCGACGCTCGGGTTTTTGAAAATCTGCGGGCCGGTGCCGGGCGACTCGGTCATGCGGGCTATCACCTGCGAGGCCACTACGCCGAGCACTATGCCGAGATAGCCGAAAATCGTGGTGATGGCCACGCTTTCGAGGATAATCTGGCGCAGGATGGCGGCGGGGCGCGCTCCGATGGCGCGGCGCACACCTATTTCGTGGGTGCGCTCGCGCACGCTGACAAACATGATGTTGCTCACCCCGACGATGCCCGAAAGCAGTGTCAGGAGACCGATTATCCATACGGCCATGGTGAGAATCGAGAGTGCGCCCTGGGTCTGCACGTAGCCTTTGAAACGGTTCCATATCCAGAGGGCGGAGTCGTCGGTGGGGTCGAACGAATGTACGGCGCCGAGAGTGCTGCGCAGTTCGCGCTCGGCGCGCTCGGCATCCTCGACTGTCTTGAGCCCCCGGGTCTTCACCTGCATGTGGGCCAGGTCGGTCGAGCCGCCGGCGAGTGCCTTGGCCGTGGTGTAGGGGATGCAGACGTCGCGGTTCCATTCGTGATAGAACACGCCCACGACGGTGAAGGAGAGGTCGCCTATGCGCACGGTCTCGCCCACGGCCTTGCGCCCCTCGCCGAAGAGGGTGTTGGCGCTCTCGCGGTGGAGCACCACGACGCGGCGTCGCTCGCGGATGTCGTTGTCGTTGATGAATCGGCCGTCGTCCATCGTGAAGCCCTCGCTGCGGGCATACTGTGGATAGATGCCTTTGTATTTGCTGCTGACGTAGTCTTTCTGCGTGGATACCACGGCGCCGTCGGGGCCGCTCAGCTCCGGATAGACGTCGGCCACGACTGCGGCGTTGCGTGTGGTGACGGTGGCGATGTCGGCTTCCTTGAGGGTGATGGGGCGGTCGTCCTTGAGGCCTTTGTAGGGTTTGTGGGCCCAGCCGCCGGTGACGCTCATCACCTCGGAGTCTTGCGACGCAAACATGTCTGTCGCGCCGTTGACCAGGCCGTTAGACACGCTCAGGAGCACGATGAGCAGGAAGATGCCCCACGAGACGGCAAAGCCGGTCAGAGCCGTGCGCGTCTTGTTGAAGCGCAGCGTGGCGAGTATTTCGTTTATCAGGTCAATCATTGGGGTGTGACGATGCGGCCGTCGGATATGCGGATGATACGGTTGGTCTGCTCGCCCACTCCGGGGTCGTGGGTCACGATGACTATGGTGCGCCCCTCGGCGTTGAGGTCGCGAAACACCTGCATCACTTCTTTCGAGGTCTTCGAGTCGAGCGCGCCCGTAGGCTCGTCGGCCAGGATAATCGAGGGGTCGGTGATGAGCGAGCGCGCTATGGCCACGCGCTGCTTCTGTCCGCCCGACAGTTCGGAGGGCAGGTGGGTGGCGCGCTCGGCCATGCCCATGCGCTCGAGCTGCTCCATGGCCAGACGGTTGCGCTGCTTGCGCGACACGCCGCGATAGAAGAGCGGCAGGGCCACGTTTTCGAGGGCGTTTTTGTAGCCGATGAGGTTGAACGACTGAAACACAAATCCTATCATGTAGTTGCGAAGGTCGGCGGCCCGGTTTTCAGAGAGGTTTTTGATGAGCACGCCGTCGAGGTGATACTCGCCCGAGTCGTAGTTGTCGAGGATGCCGAGGATGTTGAGCAGGGTCGACTTGCCCGAACCCGACGCTCCCATTATCGACACCAGTTCGCCCCGCTCGATGCCGAGCGAGATGTCTTTGAGCACGTGCAGGGGCACGACGCCCGGATATGACTTGTTGATGTCTTTGAGTTCGATGATGTATTTGCGGTCGTCCATTGGTTCTGAAAAAACTTTATGTACGTTATGTACTACTATGTGACGCAAAGTAGTTAAAAAAGTTTCACCACTCCTTAAGAATTTTGTAAAGTTTTTGCACGGGGAGGCCCATGACGTTGTAGAACGAGCCTTCGATGCCGGTGATGCCCACGGCTCCTATCCATTCCTGGATGCCGTAGGCTCCCGCTTTGTCGAGGGGGCGGTAATGCCCTACATACCATGAGATTTCGTCGTCGGTGAGCGGCGCGAAATTCACCTTGCTTTCAGCCGAGAAGCACACCGAGCGCTCGGCGTCGCGCACGGTGACGCCGGTCACCACTCTCTGCGTCTTTCCCGAAATCATCCGCAGCATCCGGGCTGCGTCGGCCTCGTCTTTCGGCTTGCCGAGGATGCGGCCGTCGATGAGCACCACCGTGTCGGCCGTGATGACCAGACGTCGGTCGTCGGCTTCGAGGGGATAGGCGTCGGCCTTGAGTTGCGACAGAAAGAGGGGCACGTCTTCGTCGGCGATGCCGGGGGGCACCACTTCGTCTACCGGGTGGGAGGTGTCGACGCTGAAATCCACGTCGAGCATGCCGAGGAGTTCGCGGCGGCGGGGCGACCCGCTCGCCAGCACAATGTCATATCTGTCGAGGTTTTGGAGGGGGCGAAACATATGCGGAAGTTGTTTAAACTTTTTTGCGGTGAAATAAAGAAGGTAGAAGTTGGAAACGACCTCTTTTCGGGTGAAGGGGATTTTTCATGCAAAGTTAGACAAATTTCTCGACTATTTTCATTAATTTTGCAAAGAAGTAAATCTGCGCCGCTCCGCAAAGTAAACCCTCGCGGCGCGAAAAGTAATATCCCGCCACTGATGCCTCTCACAAACTATCTCATAGTAGTCGCTGCCGGCAGCGGCAGCCGCTACGGCGCCGACCTGCCCAAACAGTTCTGCCCCCTGGGCGGCCGCCCGCTCCTGATGACCACCATCGAACGCCTCCACGCCGCCGCGCCCGGGGCGCGCCTCATCGTGGTGTTGAGCGAGGAGATGCGCGGCTTCTGGAGCGAAATGTGCCGCGAGCATGGGTTCGGCGTGCCCCACGAGGTGGTGGCCGGCGGAGCCTCGCGCGCCGCGAGCGTACGCAATGCCCTCGCGGCGGTCGATGCCGACTGCGTGGGGTGGATAGGTGTCCACGACGGCGCGCGCCCCATGGTGACGCCCGAAATGATGCAGCGTCTCGTCGAGGCGCTCTCCGACGGCGAGGCCGACGGGGCAATCCCCGCCGTGGCCGTGACCGACTCGCTGCGCGAGGTAGGCTCTGACGGTGTGCGGAGTCGCGCCGTCGACCGCTCCCGTTTCCGCGCCGTGCAGACCCCTCAGCTCTTCCCCGGCAGCCGCCTCATCGCGGCAAACCGCCTCCCGCTGCTCCCCACCCACACCGACGACGCGTCGGTGATGGAGAGTGCCGGATTCTGCCGCCTGCGTCTCGTCGAAGGCGACGCGCGCAACATCAAGGTGACCAATCCCGGCGACATCGAAATCGTTAGCCTCTACCTCCGCGAATGAACTCGCTGCGTGACAAAGACATCAAATTTCTGCGCGGTTTCGGACCGAAGCGAGCCGAGTTGCTCTCAAAGCAGCTCGGCATTAAAACGTTCTACGACCTCCTCTACCATTTCCCCACTTCCTACGTCGACCGCTCTACCATCCACCGCATATGGCAGTTTGCCGGTTCAGACATGCCCGCCGTGCAGGTCAAGGGGCATTTCGTATCGTTCACCGTGCAGGGCGAAGGGGCCAAGATGCGTCTCGTCGGGCTCTTCACCGACGGCTCGGCCACGATGGAAGTGGTCTGGTTTCAGCGCATTCGCCAGCTGCGCGAACTCTATCACCCCGGCACCGAATACGTCATTTTCGGCAAACCGGTGGAATTCAACGGCCGCTGGAGCATGGTTCACCCCGAGGTCGACACCCCCTCGGCCACGCTCGTGCAGGGCGGGGGAATGCGCGGTGTCTACCCCCTGACAGAAAAATTGCGCAACGGGGGCTTCTCGTCGCGCACGTTCGCTCTCGCCGCCGCCGACATCCTCGGCTCGCATCAACACCTTCAGGAGACTCTCCCGCCCTACGTCATCGGCCGACTCAAACTCATGGGCATTCGCGAGGCCATCGCGGCCATGCACAACCCTCAGTCGGCCGCTCAGCTCGAACAGGCGCGCCGACGCCTGAAGTTTGAGGAACTTTTCTACCTCCAGCTTGACATCCAGCGCTACGCGCGCCGCCGCAAGAGTCAGACCGAGGGCTTCGTCTTCGCCCGCATCGGTCACTTTTTCAATACGTTCTACTCCGATTTCCTCCCCTTCCCCCTCACCGGTGCCCAGAAGCGCGTCATCAAAGAGATACGCGCCGACATGGCCACGGGCCGGCAGATGAACCGCCTGCTCCAGGGCGACGTGGGCAGCGGAAAGACCCTCGTGGCGCTCCTGACTATGCTCATTGCCCTCGACAACGGCACACAGGCCTGTCTCATGGCGCCCACCGAAATCCTCGCCTCGCAGCATTTCGAGACCATCTCGCAACTCGTCGCCCCGATGGGCATCAACGTCCGCCTCCTCACCGGCTCCACGCGCAAGAAGGAGCGCGACGTCATCCACAGCCAGTTGCTCGACGGCTCGCTCCACATCCTCATCGGCACGCACGCCGTGCTCGAAGATGTCGTGCAGTTCAAAAATCTCGGCTTCATCGTCATCGACGAGCAACACCGTTTCGGCGTGGCGCAGCGTGCGCGCCTCTGGCGCAAGAACTCGCGTCTGCCCCACGTGCTCGTGATGACCGCCACCCCAATCCCGCGCACTCTCGCCATGACCGTCTACGGCGACCTCGATGTCAGCGTCATCGACGAACTCCCCCCGGGCCGCAAACCGGTCGTCACTCTCCTGCGCTACGAGGAGCAGCGTTTTCAGACCCTTCAGGGCATCGGCCGCCAGCTCCGCGCGGGCCGGCAGGTCTACATCGTCTACCCTCTCATCAAGGAAAACGAAAAACTCGACCTCAAGAGTCTCGAAGAGGGCTACGAGAGCATCTGCGAGACCTTCCGCGACTACCGCGTGGCTTTCGTCCATGGCCAGATGCGCCCCGAAGAGAAAGATTTCCAGATGAGCATCTTCGCTTCGGGCGAGGCGCAAATCATGGTGGCCACTACGGTCATCGAGGTGGGCGTCAACGTGCCCAACGCCACTACCATGCTCATCGAAAACGCCGAGCGTTTCGGCCTCTCGCAGCTCCATCAGCTCCGCGGGCGCGTGGGCCGAGGGGGCGAGCAGAGCTATTGCATACTCATGTCGAAACGCAAGATTGCCAAAGACACCCGCACGCGCCTCGAACTGATGACATCAACCACCGACGGGTTCGTCATAGCCGAGGCCGACATGAAGCTGCGGGGCCCGGGCGACATCGAGGGCACTATGCAGAGCGGTATGCCCTTCGACCTCAAGGTGGCCAACCTCGCCACCGACGGCGTAGTCATTCAGGCCGCCCGCGACCTCGTCGACGAAATCCTCGATGCCGACCCCGACCTCATCCACCCCGACAACGCCATCCTTCCCCGACAGCTCGCCCTCCTCACCTCGCGCAGCTTCGACTGGAGCCGCATCTCATAACGCCCCGGCCGAGCCACCACAAGCGACTTTTCACATTCTATCCCGAATCACATGAACACACCCTCCACCACCTCCTCCCCCCAAAGAGAAATTGTTTTTGACGCGCTGAAACTGTTTGCGATTTTTCTCGTATTGTGGGGGCACGCCATACAATACCTCTCGTCGACGGCCTACTTTGACCAGCCTGTCTACCGCTATATCTATTCTTTCCACATGCCCCTGTTTATGGCCATCGCGGGATACTTCTCGAATAGTGCGCGAAACATCTCGCTCGCTCAGGTAGCGCGTAAACGATTCATGGCGCTGGTCTACCCGGCTCTCACATTCGGAGCCGTGTTTCTCTTGTCGGGCACTTTCAAGGAGGGATTGAGTGCAGGAATCGGAAAATGGCTCAACGCATTCTGGTTTCTGAAGAGCGCGTTCTGCTGCGCCGTGATTTTTTTCGCCTGCCGGGCATGTCTGAAAAAATCCTTGGCCGTAGTGATTGTCAGCCTTGCATTGAGCCAATGTATTTTTGTCTACAGAGTCAATCTCATGTATCCATGCTTCCTGTTCGGAGTATTTCTCAACGCCAACATCGCCCTGCTCAGACGCTACGCCCTCGCTATTAGCGCAGTCAGCGGCCTATGCTATGCCGGATTGCTATGCTTCTGGGGCGCCCATGTGTGGCACAGTCCTTACGTATCAATGTCATTCGGCATTCAGCCCCTGCCCGAGTTTTGGCTCTACACCTCCTATCGGATTGTTACAGGCCTCGCAGGCTCGTTGTTTTTCATTTCGCTTTTTCTCTATGTGTTTTCGCGCATCAACCTCTCCGACCGCTTGCTGAAAGTTTGCGCATGCGGTCAGGAGACGTTGGGCATCTACATCATGCAGACATTTCTGCTGGAGACACTCATGCCCCGATTGCTCAACCTCGACGGGGCAGGATTTTTTATGTTCAATTTCATCCTCACCCCGCTGATTTCACTTTTCGTATTGGTGGCTTGCATCGTGATGTTTCGCCTGATTAGAAAGTCGTCGGTGCTGTCGCTGCTCCTGTTATACAAGAAACCGACCACTGCCGGAGCGAGCGGTCGGTAGAGATTCAGAGACTGCGGCAATCCCACGTCAGGGCGCGGGTGAAAATCATCGCCGGGTCGGTGAGCCATGCGGCTTCCCCTTCCGACAGCGTCGTGGTCCACTTGGCGCGGGTCTCCGGCGAAGCTCCTTCGCCCTTCGACCCATACTCGGCATAGCGCGCCGTCTTCTCATTGGCCGCGTTGCCCCAGTTGTTCCAACCCTCGGGACAGATTGAAGCGGGAAGCGTGCAACCGATGAATGCCGTCGAGGCATACGGACGCCACGGACGCCCGAGGTAGAGACGGTCTACACCCTCGGCCGAGGTCACCGTGCAGTCGGCAAACACATATCCAACAGGATTTTCTCTTGCCGTCGAAGCCGCGGTGATAAACGAATTGGCCTTGCCGTGGATGAGGCAGTGGCGGAAGAGTGCCGTGGCTGACCCGAAGATGAAATCCGTTGTCCCCTCTACATAACATTCGTCGAAAAACAGACGCGCGTTGCGGCCGCCCGTATAGAGTGTGTCCTGATTGCCGAGGAAGCGGCAGTTGACAAACGTGATGCGGTCGCCGATGGTGTGCATCGCCACGGCCGGACCCACCGGGCCCGCGCTGTTCTCTATCGTCACGTTGCGCAGGGTGACATTGTTACCCTCGATTTTCATCGTGTACGACCCCGACGTTCCCATGTTGTTGAGCGAGGCATAGTCGCCGTAGGTAATCACCACACCCTCGGCGCTCTCGCCCTCGATGGTGAGATTGTTGACCGTCGCGTTGATTACCACCTTCTCCTTGTAGACACCGTTTTTCACATAGATTACAGTCGGCTCGTCGAAATCGCCGCGCACCTTGCGCACAGCCTCCGAAAGCGTCGCATAGTCGCCCGTCCCGTCGGCAGCCACCACTACCCTACCCTCGGCATCGACAGCCTTGGCCGTCATCACAGTCATCACACCCACCACAAAGGTCAGAATTGTCTTCTTCATGATATCTTTTTTCTAAGGTTGATAAAATTTCTCAGAGTTTGAAAAATATTGATTTCCCTGCAAAGTTACACATAATTTTTCAAATCCCTCTCCAACCCTCCCCTGGAATTTCTCCGTCTCCCACCCCGCCAAATCGCCACCCTTTCCCAATGCGGTTCAAATAAGCACAGAGACCGGGCAATTTAGACATCGCGGGACTACGAGGACGCGACACACAACACGTCGAAAGATGAAAACGGGCGAAAAAATACGCGACCATGTACGGACGTGCCTTCGGCACGTTGCTCATGCA